>CALDHJ010000390.1 GCA_937941555.1 uncultured Granulosicoccaceae bacterium
AGCGAGTCGAGCGCAACTTCCTGCATCAGCGTATGCATGAAGCGAAAGCCGGTGCCGGTGGGCGAGGACGACATCGACACCACCTGAGCCCGCTGCAGCGTGTCGAGCCGGTCTTCAAAGTGCGCGTCGTCGAACAGCGAAATCGACCGCAGCTCGTCGCGGCGGAACTCCGCGCCGAGGACCGCCGCTTCCTGTGCCACCCGCTTCGCGTCCTGTATGCGTTCGAGCTGGTTGAGCAGCAGGCTGTGCAAACTGGTTGGTACCCCGGAGCCGGCGACTTCGCGCTGGCGGGCAAGCTCGGCAATGAACATCGGCAAGCCCGAGGCGCGCTCGATGATCAGGCGCCGCTCCTCGGCGTCGAAGTTGTCGCCGACCGTGTCCGTGACGATCTGCTCGGCCGCCGCATAGTCGATCGGGCCAAGTTCGATCACGCGCAGCGCGTCGTCGGTGGACATACCGCCGTCGACTGGTCGCGCGGTCTGCAACACCAGCACGGTGGACGACGTCTCCGCCGCGGCAAGACCGTCCATGAACTCAAGGGTCGAGGCGTCGGCCCACTGCCTGTTCTCGAGCACGACGATGATCGAGCGTGCACACAGCACTTCGCGCATCGATGTCAGGGTTGCCTGGCGCAGGGCCGAGGCGTCGGCATCGCCGCCGGCGAGCCCGAGCAGCGCCGACAAGCCGGGCAGCAGCGACGGCGGCAGGCTTTGCTCGTCGAGAAAGCGCACGAGCGCGGCTTCGCGCTTCGCAAGTGCCAAGCCCTGCACACCCAGGCGCTGCTCCAGCCACGACGACAGCGGCCAGAAGGGGGTGTTGTTGTAGTGTTCGCTGCAGTAGAGTTCGATCACAGGCAACGATTGCGCGGCGAGAAAGGCGCCGAGCAGGTGCGACTTGCCCGAGCCCGCTTCCCCCCGGATCAAGACGCGCTGCACCCCACCCGACTCGACCGATTCGAGCACCTGATCGAGCTCGGCAAGCTCGCTGTCGCGGCCGCGAATCGGCACGTGCGCGGCGTGGCCACCAGCCCGCAGCAGGTTGGTCGCCTGGTGCTGCACCGCGTAGAGCGACAACGGCTGGGACACGCCCTTGAGCGACGGTGCACCTCGGTCGGTCAACGCAAATCGGCCCTGGGTCAGTTTGCGGGTGTCGTTGCTGATCAAGACTTCGTTGCGGTCGGCCTCGGCCTGGATACGGGCGGCGACGTTCGGCGTCTCACCGAGTGCGAGCCGCTCCGTGCGCTCCCCGGAGCCCATATCACCGATGACGACCAGACCCGAATGCACACCGATGCGAACTGCAAGGGTGACGCCCCAGGTACTCTCGAGCTCACCGCTGAGGCGCTCAATCGACTGGCGCATCGCCAGCGCGCAGCGCACGGCCTGTTCGGCCGAGTCATCTGTCGCAGCGGGGTAGCCGAAATAAACGAGGATCCCGTCGCCGAGGTACTGCGCCGTGTAGCCACCGAAACGGGTGATCTCCTGGCCACAGGCGGCCTGGTAGAGCTGGATCAGCTCGTGGGTTTCTTCGGGGTCGAGTCGCGACGAGAGCTCCGTGCTGCCGACAAGATCGCAAAACAGCACCGTGAGCAGGCGGCGCTCCTCTGGCTTGGGTTGGGCCACCGGCGCCGGCGACAAGGGATTGCCGCAGCTCCGACAGAATTTGTCTGCGCTCTCTACGGATTCAGCGCATTTGTCACAGACCGCCATTTCGCCCCACTTTGATCAACCCAGCCGCGCGCACCGCATCGGCACCCAGCGTAACAACCCGAAATACCGGCACCACGTCATTACCTGCCTGAAAGGTTGAACATACCAGCCTCTCGCCCTCCACTGCACACTTTCACACGGCGCCAGCTCGCACGTGACCCATTCAGACCAACAGCCGGCTTGCCACAAGAATGTTTTGCACGCCCACAATCACCGGGTGGGGGCATTTAAGGGCTGCATACCGCGTGCGACGGGACGCTCAGCTTCGCCTCAGAGGCCCAGCACCGAGGCGAGCAGAAAGCACACGGAAAAGCCGACCATGACCCACTTCACCCGCGAGGCGTAGACCACGCGATCGACATCCACCGCAGACAGTCGGCCATCACGTGCGCGATCGGTCGATACCGCTATCAGGTGGTTCTCGCTGTAGTCGCAGAGGGTCGCCGCGACCGGGCACAAGTAGGCGAAGAGCGGCAGATCGGTGTGGGCAAAGAGCCCGAGAAAAAACACCAGGTAACACAGCGGAAACCACTGATCGATGGCGCGGTTGCGCTGGTAGCCGGCGCTCTGGCCGGAGGACGGATCCGCGACGAAGTGGTGCCACGCCTCGACCGACTTCAGGCTGCCGAGGTCCGGTGACACGCCCCGGTAGTTGACCTTCATCCGCACGGCACACCCGAGGGTGAGCACGGCAGACCCGACCATCACGGCCGGGTGCCCAACGAAAACCAGTACGCTCTCAATCACAACCGATCTCCTCTTTCCCATCGAGCGTCACGCTGAGCGGTCGCGCTTGTTGCGCACCGCAGCACGCCGGATAATCCGGGCACAGCGCCGCACAACCTTTCGGCGCGCGCGCGTGCAAGCGCACGCTCAACACCCTGAACCTGCGAGCAACCCATGTCAAACACCTACGACACCGGCCGATTGAACCTGCCTTTCGTCGGCATCTGCACCTTCGGCAAATACCCCTATGTGCAAGACTGGGACGCCATCGACGCCGACGTCGCAGTGCTCGGCGCGCCCTACGATTTCGGCTGCCAGTACCGCAGCGGTGCGCGCTTCGGGCCACGTTCGATCCGCGAGGCCTCCACGCTGTTCAGTTTCGGCCATGCCGGCGCCTACGACCATGAAGACGACATCACCTATCTCCCGGCCGAAACCACGCGCGTGGTCGATCTCGGGGACGCCGACATCATTCACACCGACACCGAGGGCAGCCACCGCAACATCGAGCTCGGGGTGCGCAAGATCCTCAAGGCCGGCGCCGTGCCGGTGGTGCTCGGCGGCGACCACTCAGTCAATATTCCGGCGATCAACGCCTTCGACGACCAGGAGCCGATCCACCTGGTGCAGATCGATGCCCACCTCGACTTTGTCGACGAGCGCCACGGCGTGCGCTTCGGCCACGGCAACCCCATGCGCCGCGCCGCCGACAAGGACTACGTCACCGGCCTGAGCCAGATCGGCATTCGCAACGTGTCGTCCACCGCACGCGACGGCTACGAATACGCGCGCAGCGTCGGCTCCGATATTCTGTCAGTGCGCCAGTTTCGAAAGCTCGGCGTCGAGGCGGTCCTCGATCGCATCCCGGCCGGAAAGCGCTACTACGTCACCATCGACATCGACGGCTTCGACCCGAGCATCGCGCCGGGCACCGGCACGCCGAGCCACGGCGGCTTCCTCTACTACGAAGGCCTCGAACTGCTCGACGGGTTGTGCAAGCGCGGCACGATTGTCGGTGTCGATCTCGTGGAGGTAGCGCCCGACTACGAC
>CALDHJ010000391.1 GCA_937941555.1 uncultured Granulosicoccaceae bacterium
CGGGGTACGACCTGGTCGACACGCTCGCCACCGCCACGCGCAGTGTGTTGCTGCTGACCGCCACTCCCGAGCAGTTGGGCCGAGAAGGGCATTTCGCCCGCCTTCGCCTGCTCGACCCGGATCGCTTCCACGACCTCGACACCCACCTCGACAGCGAGCAGGCCCACCGGGCCGTGGCGACTGCCGCCGAGCCGTTGTTTCAACCCGATGCGCCCTTGAGCGACAGCCAGCGCGAGGCGATCAAACACTACCTGCAGGACGACGCGAGCCGGGCACTGCTGGCGCAACCCCTCGACGACGAGACCCGCCGCACGCTGCTCAATCGCCTGATCGATCAACACGGCACGGGCCGGGTTCTGTTTCGCAACACCCGCGCGTCGGTCGGCGGCTTGCCGCGCCGCGCCCTGCAACATCACCCCCTGAACGCAACCGGCGACGAGACATCCGCGTCCGATGCGCGCCTCGACTGGTTGCTCGCAACCCTCCGTCGCGAGGCCGACAAGCGTTTCCTGCTGATTTGTGCAGAGGACGACACCGCGCTCGACATCGCCACCGAATTGCGGCTTCGCGCCGGCATCGTGGCCTCGGTGTTTCACGGTGGCATGAGCATTCTCGAATGCGACCGCGCCGCGGCCCACTTCGCCGACGCCGACAGCGGCTGCCCGATTCTGATCAGCTCCGAGGTCGGCAGCGAAGGCCGCAATTTCCAGTTCGTCAATGAACTGATTCTCTTCGACCTGCCGCTCGACCCGGACCTGTTGGAACAGCGAATCGGGCGTGTCGACCGCATCGGACAAAGCCGCGATGTGATCGTGCACGTGCCGACCCTCGACGGCCACGCCGACGCTGTGTTGTGCCGTTGGTACGACGAGGGACTCAGCGCCTTCAGCCAGAGTTGCAACTACGGCAACGCGGTCTTGCAGCAACTCGGCACGAGCCGCGACACAGCCCTGGCAAGCCCGGGCGATACCGCTGCCGTCGATACGCTGATCGAGAACACCCGCCGCATCACCACAGACGTACGCGCGCAGCTTGAGGCCGGACGCGATCGGCTGCTCGAACTCGCATCAACCGACCCGGTCGAATCTGCAGCTCTGGCACAAGAACTTCAGCAGATCGACGACCAGCCGGGCCCCTGGCCCTTCATCGAGCGGGCGGCAGACAGCTTCGGCCTCGAACTCGAAGAGCTCTCGGCTGACAGCTACAGCATCCACATCGGCTCAGCCGCCGAGCAACAGGATTTCCCGGGACTGCCCGAGGACGGTTGCAGCGGCACAGATGACCGCGACGTGGCACTGCACCGCGAAGACCTCGAATTCATCACCTGGGAGCACCCGCTGGTGCGCGGCCTGTTGCACATGGTGGTTGACGGCGATACCGGCAAGACCGCCGCCGCCGCCCTCAAGGCCCAACCGTTCAAACCGGGCGAGGTGCTGATCGAGACCGTGTTCAGCCTGCAAAGCGCCACACCGGGCAAGGGCTGGGAGCGTTACCTGCCAACCACCTCGGTCCGTCTACTCCACACCCGAAGCGGACTCGAGATCGCATCAAAGGTACCGGGCAACTGGTTGGCGATGAATGTCACGAACATCGACCGCGGCACAGCCCGAAAGCTCATAGAAGCACAGCGGGACACTCTCGCCGGGCGCATGCGGCAGATCGAGACCGAAGCCGAAAACCGGATACAGCCGATTGCCGAGGCCGCCCGCGAATCGGCTGCTGCACTCTACCGCGATGAACTCGCACGGCTGGAAGACCTCAGTGCTCGTGGTGCACCGGTGCGCACGGATGAAGTGGAAGCGCTGAGGCGGGAACGTGACGCCATCGACGCTAGCCTGTCTCAGCTGGCCCCTCAGATCGAGGCGCTGCGGGTGATTTTCACGCACTGATAAAAAAAGCGCGGACTCGCCGCGCTTTTTGGTGCCTCACCCTGCAGCGATCAGGATTCGCGCAGCAGGGTACCGCCGACCTGCTTGGGAAAGTAATCCTCGCAGCTGCCTTCCCGATAGACATCACCGGTCGCACAATGCAAGCCGCCCCCAAAGGGGTAGGCATCACGAAACGGCACCGGGATCACGTTCATGCCGAGCTTGTCCATCTGCTCCGCCTGAAGCGACTCGCTGGCTTCAACCACCACGGTCTTGTGGTCGAGAATCAAGCAGTTCATCGACAACCAGATGCTCGAATAACACAAGGGCGGGGGCTGGTTGTGTGACGGTGCGGCCGCGTCGACGATTTCCCAATCGTTCGCTTCGAAGAAGGCGCGCTGTGCGTCGGGCAATCGGCGATTCGGGTTGTTGATGATCAAACCCGGGCGCAGAGGCACGAAGGTCGCGTCGATGTGAATCGGGTAGGGATCACCCGGAAAGTTCACGGCGTGGACGCGGTGATTCGGAAAGTGGCGTTGCAGCCATTCCATCCCACGGCGGTTGGTCGTCAGGCCGTGCTGGCAAAAAAGATCCTTGCCCAGACGCATCACGTCAGCCGCATCGAACAGGGGCTCGTGTTCGGTGGTCACGAAATCAAGCGCCGCCGTGCGGCTCAAGCGCTCTTCGATTGTGATGTCATCGAAGTAACCCTGCTTGTAGGACGCCTCACCCAGTCTCGGCCGCGGCGCCTGCTCCCAGCGAAAGTTCGGGTCTTCGTCGAAGTACTTCTGCATCAGGTCGTGGTAGGCCAGGTACTCGAAATACCGGCAGCGAAACGACATCGGCGCAGACAGGATTTCGCTGCCGACAGTGAGCAACACATCGCGCGGCGGCATGCAGCCAAACTGACTGGCGGTTTGAAAATCCGGCGTGCTGACGCTCTGGTTCCACTGAATCGGTGTCGGGCGATCGACAGTAATACCCCGGTCGGTCAGCACCTTGGCAAGGTTGTCGAGCTGCGCATTGGCCTTCTCGACAGTCTCCAGAGGCCGCGGCCCCCACATGCCACGCATATCGCTGTCTTCGGGAATCTTGGCTTCGGTGGCCGGTTCGTTGGGCGGAATACAGGTGTGGTCAGCTCGACCCACGATGACGTGTTTGAGGGGATCAAACTCATTCCAGGAATTGACGACCGTTGCCGACATGACGCGCTCTCTGACAGGTGGACAGGAAATGCCGCGCACTATACCGGACTCACCCGGTTTCGGGTGAGATTCACGCGGAGACGGTTTATCTCACTGCGGTGCCGGGTACACCCTGCAAAGGTCGACTCTCGGGTGCAGCCGCCGAGCCGTTCTCAGGTCGACTGC
>CALDHJ010000392.1 GCA_937941555.1 uncultured Granulosicoccaceae bacterium
ATGGGGTTGCGTTGAGACGCCAGTGCAAAGCCGCGCTCGCCGGCGGCGTACCAGAGCTCTGGCAGTGGCGGCGTCTCGGACATGATGCCGAGCCACCCGAAGGGATAGACTTTCTCGAATTCGCGGCGTTTGTCTGCGGGAATCGCCTGTCGGCTGACGCCGTGGTAGCCGTCGCAGCCCGCGATCAGATCACAACGCACAAGGTGGGCTTCGCCGTTCAATTCGAACTGGATGGACGGGTTGCGGTCGAGTCCGTCGAGGGTCACGTTTTCAACACCGTGAAACACGGCCTGACCGTCGGCGTCGCGAGCGGCATAGAGGTCTTCGGTGAGTGCGGTCTGGCCGAAGGCCATCATCGACCGCCCTGAAGCGTTCTCGATATCGATCAATTGGGCGTTGTCGCCCCAGGCGATGCCGACGTGATTGTGCACGTGCCCCTCGGCATCCATTCGGGCACCAACGCCGGCCGCGCGCAGCGTTTCCACGGACCCCCACTCGAGAACGCCCGCGCGGATGCGGGACAGGACGCGGTCGCGACTGGTGCGTTCGAGGACAATGCTGGAGATGCCGGCCCGGGCGAGGATCTGGGCGAGCAGCATGCCGGACGGTCCGCCGCCGATGATGCCGACCTGAGTGCGGTGTTGTTGAGTCATACCGGTATTAAACGGCATCGAAAAAGGCAACAGAATAGACAAATTAACCAATAGCAGGTACTTTTCGGACATTCTTGCGATATGTTGGTGCAAATGTCCAAAGAAGCCCTGATCCCGTCACCTGCGGTGTACGGCAGCAGCCGTCTGACCGCCGATCTCGATGACATCCATGTCGAGAGCCTTGCAACCAGCATCGCTCGACACGAACACCAGATCCGGCGCCATCGCCACGTCGATCTGTTCCAGTTCTTCGTCATCCAGTCGGGTCACGCCGATTGCCAGATGGACGCGCAGCGATTGGCGCTCGACGGGCCGGGGCTGCTGGTGGTGCCGGCCTTGGCCGTGCATCAGTTCGTGTTCACACCGGGAACGAGCGGGCAAGTGGTGTCGATCAGCCACGCATTGTTGCGTGAATTCGAACGGGTGACCGGCGGGCAGGATTGGCTTGGCGGCCTGGGGACTGCGCGTTGGATACCCCTTGATCGGTCGCATGCCGTTTTCTCAAGCGGCGACGCCTTGTGGCATCGATTCAACGAACCGACGCAACGCCGGCTGCACCTGACGGCGTGTGCAATGACACTGGTCAGCAGCATTGTCTCGGCTTGTGATCAACACCGGGAAGCGCGCGCCGTTGTACCCGGCGGGCAGCAGCAACTTGTGGATGCGTTCATTCAGGACATCGAAGAACACTATGCCAGCAATGACACCATCCCAGACTACTGTCGGCGTCTCAAGGTCACCGAACGCACCTTGCGCCGGGCGACAACCGCGCGCCTGCAACTCAGCCCGATCGCGCTGGTCCACCAGCGCAAGTGTCTCGAAGCACAGCGGCTGCTGCGTTTCACCGCACTGAGTATTTCTGAAGTCGCTTACGCGCTCGGGTTCTCCGATCCGTCCTACTTCAGCCGGCGCTTCAAACAGTTGACGGGCGTGGTACCGCGCGGTTTGCGGCCGCAATAGTCAGCAGATGCCGCTCTCACCGACGTCGACACGTGATCAGCCGATTCACTGTTGGCTCAGGTCGAGCAGCCATTGCCGCACCACCTTGACAGACCTCGCGTCGGACGTGCGTTTGCTCAACAGATAAAAATCACCGTTGCCACTGTAGGCGCTTTCGATGACCTGAATCAGTCGCCCGGACTCGAGCTCTCGCTCGACCAGAAAGCGGCTGACGAGTGCGACGCCTTGCGATGCCAGAGCAGCTTCGACGCTGAGGCTCGTTTGGCTGAAATGCAAGTTGCGCCCCGGGTGTATGCCGGCAACGTTCAATGTCTGTTTCAGAAAGGAGGGCCACAGACTGTGCGAGTCATGCAGTCGTGGGAGGTCATCGATATCGACCGCCGTCAGTGGCAGGGGCCGGCCTGCGACGAGCTCGGGTGTGGCGACCGCGATGATGGATTGACTGAAGAGCAGGTCGGTGTCGAGTTGCGCGCCGAAGGGTGGATTGCCCTGGCGCACGGCGAGGTCGATGCCGTCGTGTTGGAAGCTCAAAGTGCGCTCGGTCGACAGCACGCGCAGATCGATGTGGGGGTGCGATGCGGTGAACCCGGCCAGGTTCGGAATGAGCCAGCGCGAGGCGAAGGTGGGCGTCACGCTGATGGTGACCCTGGACGATTCGGGTTGGAGGATGGCGGTGGCCTCGCGCAGGGCCCGAAACGCTGCGCCGACTTCCTGATGGTATGCGTGGCCCGGTGAGGTGAACGCCACGCCGCGTGCGTGGCGCTCGAACAGGCGCACGCCGAGCGCTTTCTCGAGGCCGCGTACGTGCTGGGAGATGGCGCCCTGGGTCACGGCGAGTTCGTCTGCTGCTGCGCGAAAATTGAGGTGCCGGCCCGCGGCTTCGAATGCTCGCAGTGCGTTCAGCGGGGGCGGTGTCTGACTGTCAGACAATAGAAAAACTCGTGTCTGATTGCAGGTTCATTCTGCGATCTGTCGCGTATATTGTCGATAAATATCGTCACAGGTTGAATCGGGAGTACACGATGGCTGTAGAAAAAGTAGCGTTGATCACGGCGGGTGGATCCGGAATGGGTGCCGATGCCGCACGCCGATTGCGCGAAGACGGGTGTCAGGTCGGCATCCTGTCATCTTCCGGCAAGGGTGAGGCGCTTGCGGAATCGCTCGGCGGCATCGGTGTCACCGGGTCAAACCGGTCGGTTGAATCCCTGCAGGAGCTCGTGGACGGCGCGATGTCGCGTTGGGGCCGCATCGATGTCGTGGTCAATTCGGCCGGCCACGGCCCCAAGGGCCCGGTGCTCGAAATGTCTGATCAGGACTGGCACGACGGGATGGAGGTCTACCTGCTGAACGTGATCCGCATTGCGCGGCTGGTGACGCCGATCATGCAGTCGCAGGGCAGTGGTTCGATCATCAATATCTCGACCTTCGCCGCGTTTGAGCCAGACCCGTTGTTTCCGACATCC
>CALDHJ010000393.1 GCA_937941555.1 uncultured Granulosicoccaceae bacterium
AGGTCGTCGACCGACGCCTGAAACACGGCGAGGTGCGGCTGACGGTCGACCATCGCGCGGATCGCATTGCGGTAGAGGCTGCGGTCTGCCTGCGCGCGGGTCGCGCGCACTGCCGGGCCCTTGCGCGCGTTCAAGGTGCGAAACTGAATGCCCGCAAGATCGGCAGCGTGCGCCATGGCGCCACCGAGTGCATCAATCTCCTTGACGAGGTGGCCCTTGCCGATGCCGCCAATCGCCGGATTGCAACTCATTTGCCCAATGGTTTCGATATTGTGGGTTAACAGCAGCGTGCGAACACCGGTGCGGGCAGCCGCGAGCGCGGCTTCGGTACCGGCGTGGCCACCACCGACAACAATGACGTCGTAGCGGGTTGGATACTGCATGCTCTGGCTTCACGGGATACGGGCAGCCCAACAGTTTAGCGGGGCACACGCAGCGGTTCCAAACGTGCGATGCCAAACTGTGACACAACCGAGTCGACAAGCAGCCCGGTCCAGTCGGCATCGATTGCAATCCCAATCGGCGGGCACGGTGCGACCGAATGCGCCCCACAAGGATCTGACATGATCACCGAGACCGTTGCCCTGTTACGCCAGCTGATCGCCTTTCCAAGCGTATCGTCGCGCAGCAATCTCGACATCGCCCATTTCATCGCCGATACCCTGCGCGCGGCGGGCGCCCGGGTTGATGTGTGGCAAGACCCCGGCGGTCAAAAGGCCAATGTCTTCGCGACACTCGGACCGGACACGGACGGCGGCATCGTGCTCTCGGGCCACATGGACGTTGTACCGGTCGACGATCAGGTGTGGGCTACCGATCCTTTCACGGTGTTCGAAAAGCAGGGGCGACTGTACGGACGTGGCACCTGTGACATGAAGGGCTTTATCGCGGCGTGTCTGGCCTACGCACCGGTGTTTGCGCGCTCCGCCACGGTGCGGCCGTTACATTTCGCGTTCACCTACGATGAAGAAGTCGGTTGCCTCGGCGGTCGGGCACTGGTGGACACCTTGAAACAACATACCGTGCGGCCCTCAATTGCCATCATCGGTGAGCCGACATCGATGCGCATTGTCGAGGGCCACAAGGGCTGCTGCGAGTACACCACCCGCTTCACCGGGCTCGCGGGCCACGGCTCGTCACCGTCGACTGGCGTCAACGCGGTGGAATACGCGGCGCGCTATGTGGGCCAGCTGCTCGCTCTGGGTGAAGAGCTCGCGCTGCGCGCACCCGAGAACAGCCCATTTGATCCACCCTGGACAACCATCAATGTCGGGGCGCTTCGGGGCGGAGTCGCACACAACGTGATCCCGAGCACCGCAGAGGTCGATTGGGAAATGCGACCGGTGCAAGACGGCGACGCAGAACAGGTCCACTCGACTCTGGACACACTGGTCCACAAAACACTGCTACCAGCCATGCGCGCGGTTTACCCGGAGGCCGACATCACCACAGAGGTCATAGGCGAAGTCGCAGGGCTGCTGCCGCGAGGCAACAATGAAGCACGCGCCCTGGTTGCCGAGCTCACGGGTGACGATGAGGCGACTACAGTTGCCTTCAGCACAGAAGCCGGACTATTTCAGGCTCTGGGACTCTCCGCTGTCGTGTGCGGTCCCGGCTCGATCGAACAAGCCCACAAAGCAGACGAATTTATCGCCGTCAGCGAGCTCGAGCGTTGTTTGCAGCTGTTCGAGGCCCTGGCACCGACACTCGGACAGCCTGCATAGACAAGCCCGCCTGTTCGGGCGGGCTTGTCTTAACGCGCTCTTGTGCCTCAGGCTGCGGCGTGTGTCAGAGACGCATTGGCGCTTCCACCAATCGCGATCTTGCGTGGCTTCATCGCCTCGGGCAGCTCTTTGACCAGCTCAATGGTCAACAGACCATTTGCCAGGTCCGCGCCCGTGACTTCAATGTGATCAGCCAGGTTGAACTTGCGCTCGAAACTGCGTGTAGCGATGCCGCGATGCAGGTAAGTACGGTCTGACTCGTCAGCCACCTTGCGAGCACGCACTGTCAACACGCCCCGCTCGACTTCGAGTTCGATTTCCGATTCGGAAAAGCCCGCGACAGCAATGGCGATACTGTACTGGTTGTCACCTGTCGATTCGATGTTGTACGGCGGATAAGTCGCAGGCTCCGAACCCAGTGCCGAGTTGAGCAGGCTTGCCATCCGATCGAAACCAACAGTTGTGCGGTAGAGCGGAGAAAAGTCAATTGTGTTCATGTCGTGTATCCTCAATCAAAAAGCGATGACGTAGACGACGCTCTGCTCAGAGACCCATCGACTACGGGATTCATTCTTGGGACAGATTTCCCCTTTTCAAGTCTGGTAACGAGCACACCTGTTATGGACATCACCTTCTACGGGGCTACTGAGTCTGTCACCGGCTCCTGCCACATTCTGCGCTGCAACGGCCACACCGTTCTTCTGGATTGCGGGCTGATACAAGGCTCGCGCAAAGCCGATTCACTGAACCGCGAGCCCTTTCCGTTTGATGCCGAAGCCGTTGATACAGTCATTCTGTCTCACGGCCACATTGACCATTCAGGCAGGTTGCCGCTGTTGTTCAAGCGGGGATATCGAGGAGAAATCCACACACATAATGCAAGTGCGGATCTTATTGATATTCTGCTCAAGGACTCCGCGCGACTGCAGCAATACGATGCCGACTGGTACAACCGAAAGCGCCGCAAGGACGGCGAGCCCGCGCGCGAACCACTCTACCGATCACGCGACGCCGAGCAGGTTCTCAAACGCGTGCGTGGCCACCGTTACGCTGACCCGTTTGAGGTTCTACCCGGTATCAGCGTGCGTTTTCTCGACGCCGGGCACATCCTGGGCTCATCGATAGTCGAGCTGACACTAACCGAGAACGGGCAGACGAAAACACTGGTCTTCAGCGGCGATATCGGCCAGTACGACACACCGATCATCAACGATCCCGCACCGGTTGAACGGGCGGACGCCATCATCATGGAGAGCACCTACGGACACCGTCATCACCGAGACCGCAATGACACCATCGCCGAGCTCGGCGACATCATCGCGGCCGCCCATGAAGACGGTGGCAATATTCTCATTCCGGCCTTCGCAATCGGACGGAGCCAGGAGCTGCTCTACCACCTGGGTACCCACTACGACGCCTGGGGCATGGACAACTGGCAGGTGTTTCTCGACTCACCCATGGCCATCGAGGCCAGTCGTGTGTATTGGGACTACCCACAGCTTTACGATGACG
>CALDHJ010000394.1 GCA_937941555.1 uncultured Granulosicoccaceae bacterium
GTCGTTGATGCCTTTGAAGTGGTCCACATCAATGATCAACAACGACAGTGCCGCCCGATGCCGTTGTGCCAGGCTGATCTCACGCGGCAAAGCTTGCTCGAGGCTGGCGCGGTTCATCACTTGCGTCAACGGGTCCTGGAACGCGGACCGCAATGCTTTCTGGTAATGCCCCGCATTGCGCAACGGGTGCGCGATGCACGGCAGGAGGTTGCGCAGGTGCCGCGCTTCCTCTGGATTGAAGGGCGCTGTGCGCGATGCCGTGATCGTGCCAAGCAACTGCCCGCCAAGGCGCACACTGAAATCAGCTCGGTGTTGCCCGAGGCTACCGAAAATCACGTCCATGTCGAGTTCCGGGCGTACGAACCGCATGCCACTCATCGGCACGTCCGCTCTCGCCGCGTCGTAAAAGCGGCTCACGATTTCCCGAATATCGAGCGTTTGTCCCAGGGACTCCGAGAGCCGGAGTTTGCGCACTTGCCACGGGGTCGCTGCTTGAGCTGAGATTGTAGTCACGACAGTCTTTCCTTCGTTCAAATCAGTCAGAAATGGCCTGTCTGCGCAGGCATCGACTTGACCATGCAATATTCTGGCCATATAAATATCTTAAATATCAATGGGTTATGATTGCTATTTCAGGCAAAATCTGACATTTTCCCGGCAGAGCGCCGAATAACGTCAAAAACGCCGTCACACGCCTGCCATCTGTCAGATCTCTGACTACTTGGGTGCCAAACATCATTGACGCAACACTGGCGCAAAAATTCCCCTGGAGACAGTACAGCCCTGCCTTGCATTCATCGCGTTCAGCCCGCTGGCTCGGGACCATCAAGCTGATCTACCGGGTTCGCGTCGGGACGCTCCGCCACTTGTGCCAGACGTGCAAGGCCTGGTCGCCGAGCTGGCATGGCCACGTCCACGCCGTCTCTGCGGGTTGGCGCGAATTCCGACCATTGCGAGCGTCTCAAAGCTAGACCACAGGAATGCCGGACGCAAAAAAAACCCGCACGGCCGAGGCTGTGCGGGTTAGAGACTGTTTGCAAATAAAGGCGACTGGTGCCTTGTGCAGAATACAGTGCAAGAGGGATACCAACTTCGAATCGTTGGCAGGTTGGCAGCCTGAACCGTGTCAAGCAGCGTCGCTGTTTGCCTCAACGTCGGCGCGGTAATGCAGCTTCACCAGCAGCTCCGCTTCACCACGGCCGAGGGCACACAACGACATCAGGGATTCGACGGATTCACCTCGTCGAGCGAGTTTTATCGCCTGATTGATACGTTCTGACGACTCGGACACGACCGGCGCCGCTTGCGCGACCGGCGCCCGCCTATTGTCATGCAGCTGCGCGAGCTCCCAGCCGAGACGTTCGATGCGACGGGCCTGGTTCTGCATCACTACCTCGCCCATCTGGACCTGTTCGCTCAACTCCGCAATGCGCAGCCGCAGCTCGGCGACCGACTGGTCGGCCACACGGCTACTCTGGCGATGCAAGACGAGTAGTGCAGCACCACCCACGACAACGCACAGGGCAAGTAGTAGGGTAAAACTGAAATCCGGCATCAGCGCGTCCTCCGTTCAGCGGCGGACCGCAACCGGTGCAAGTTCCGCACCTTCAGGCAGCTTGACGGCGGTATTCCAGCGCGACAACACGCCTCAGACCTCAACCGAGCATCGCTCGCCGTAAAGCGCCACGCGTACCCGCTCGGGATGCTGTCGTTGCCAGATGGCAAGCAACCCTTTCATACCGCGCGCCTGATCGTGCCCTCGACGTACACCGCGAGCGCGCAATCGCCCGGCCAATGGCCGAAAGACTGTACCACTGAGCAACACACCCACCACCACCGAAAACCCAAACGCGAGCCCCGCGGACAACCACGCACCCGGCATCGCCCCGACCGATGCGATCACGAACGCTGCAACACAACCCGAGAGCAATCCGACCACCGTTGAGTTAGCGGCCATGCTGTCGAAGACGCGCGCTGATGCCAACGCCTCGTCTTCGTCGCTGCGGATGCGGCGCTCGAGCGCAAGGCGCAAGGTCACGGGATTGGTGTGTTGTTCCAACAGGCCGAGCCCGCTGCGCGCGAAGCGGTTCCGCTCACCGCGTTTGAGCGAACGCAACGCTGAAAAATCACCGTGGCGTAGCTCACCAGCCCATCGCGACATCCGGTCGAACAGACGGTCTCCCTCGTCGCGGTGCCAGCGGTGTACCAGTGCATGCCACAGCCCCTTGACGGAGCGTACCGGGCCACAACTCCACAAGGCCAGTAACACGGCACCGGCGAGGATGCCGAGCACAATGGAGACAAGCGCAACGGGAGACAGGGCGTTTTGAACCCATGCCACGGCCACGAGGCACACGAGGCACAGCCACACAGACAAGGCGCCAAGCCGATTCATTTTCCGCAACCCTCACAAGGCAAACGTGCGCACAGACGCACAACAGGACTCTTTAACGAGTGTAGCAGTGCGTGCCCATATGACAGGCCGGAACGGACAGAGGATTCAGGAGGCGAAAAAACGGGGAGCGGGGTATCAGTTATCCGGCTCAGCCGTACCAACGGCCAGAATGTGTGTCTCGGAGGGACTCAGGCTGCCGCCAAGAGGCTCGGACGTGATTACGACGCCCGAATACTGGCGGATGCGCACAGGGGACTCCAGATCAACACGTTGCAGTACGCGGTTCACGCTCAACAAAGCCACTGGCACATGGCGCTGACTGCGATCGGAATCGATCAGCCACACCTGTGGCTGTCGTTGCGAATCAACTGTCATCGCCCGCGTGTTGACTTCGAGCCGACCCCGTTGCTGGGTACTGTCCCAGATAATCGAACCCACCGATTCGCCGGTGAGTGCAAGCGTCACCGGCCGTTCAGCCCCGTCGGGGCGGACCGAACCGAGCCACTGCTGCAGCGACGGGTTGCGTTCGATCGCATTGCGGATATCCGGATACAACCAGAATCCGGCCCCCACCAGCGCGGCCAGCAGAACGACCACCCACGGCCACGTGCGCGCACTGTGCGGCGTCGTATTCCCAAGCGAGCGCTCGGCGGCGTATTGCTCGACATCAACTGCATCGTCGTTCCACACTGCCACCGTCTGATCGAGACGCTCGTCGCTGGTGTTCGCCATGCCAACAGACTCCGACAGGGCGATCCAACCCTCACGCACCTCTGGAGGTGGTGCGGTGCCGGAACCGTCGAGAACCAGATCTGCAGCGCCAAGCGCCTCCCAGTAAAACTGGGTATTGACCTGCTTGTAGCGATCGGACAACCGCTGGCACGCCACCGACTCATCGAGTGACAAACCGCCTTCGAGCGCATCGGCACACATCAATTCGTGCAACCGGGCAAGCTCT
>CALDHJ010000395.1 GCA_937941555.1 uncultured Granulosicoccaceae bacterium
AGTGATTTTTTGAGAGAACGGCCATCACGAACTCCGTCTCGCAAAGCGCTCGAAACGTACTCGCCTCACCCGCAAATCCGACCACTCCCACGTCGAGGCAACTGCCTCGGCGCGCGAGCTCACAACAGCACCCGTCACGCCGGTACCCCGACACACTTGGCGGCAAGCGACGTCCAGTTGGCATAGAGGCGATCACACAGCCGGTTCATCGCGACTAGCGCCTCGTCACAGGCTTTTCCCAACTCTTCGGGACCCGCCTCACCCAGCGCGTTCAGCAGCGCGGCGCGGTATTCCGGCACGGCACCCCAGGTTGAAACCGTGTCATGCTCGGCTTCGAGGTGAAATTGAAAAGACAAGGCGTGCTCGCCCACGCTCATGGCCTGCACGGCGCACACCGGGCTCTCCGCGAGGCACACTGCACCCGGTGGCGCCTTGGAAACTTCTGCGCTGTGCCACTGCAATGCGTCAAAGGTTTTCGGAGCGCCAACAAGGAACGCGCTCTGTCGACCGGCACCGGTCAGGTTGACAGGCAACACCCCGATCTCGGGCACACCGGCTGCGACGTCACCACCCAACGCCACAGCGAGCAACTGGTGCCCGAGACACAAACCGAGGTAGGGCATTTTCAGGGTATCGACTGCGTGTTTGATCGCCGCCAACTCGGTATCAAGCCAAGGGTGCTCTGCCCGCTGCCATACGTCCATCGGACCACCAAGAACCCAGAGGGCATCGAAGTTCTCCGGGGGCGGGATCGAGTCGCCGCAGTGCAGCATGACAGCGGTCAATGTGTGCCCATCGCTCGCCAGCAGTTGGCGCAAGTACCCTGCGTGTTCATCGTCGTGGTGCTGAAAGCACAGTATTTTCATCGACGCCGCCCAAAGAGACGCGCACCATCGCGCGACCCGGGTTGTATTGTGTGTAAACAGGCTGAGATCGCCATGAATACCGCAGGTGTACCATCAACCTGCACGACAATACCGCCACCTCATTTTTCAGGCAATATCCTTCCTTCTTTGGTGCAGTATTGGACCATAGCGGGCTGGCAAGAAGCTGAGGAGTTAACGCACCACAAAAGTGCAACACCCTGCCTAAGCCTCGCCAAACCGGCCTTTATGCCAAGCCGAGCGCTCGCGCCACCACTGAACCAGTCAACTAAATGACGCGTTGCAACATCCGCGTATCGCGCCTGCCCAAGCTTGCAGTGAGGCTATTCGGAATCTACCGGGTATTCACCCTTGACGCGCAGCTTGCCGGGATCGAAGTGAGACAAGCCCACCACTTCGCAGGCGAGGCGCTTTTGCAAGCCGTCGAGCTGGCCGACTTCAAGCGCGGTGCCAATATCGGCGTGTGCGATGTCCACGCGCGCCATGGCGATGGTCTTGCCAAGAATGGGCGATTTGATGGCGGATGTGATCTCACCAACCTGTGCACGGCCCAGGCGCACACAATCGCCGTTGCTCGGCACGACACCGCTCTCGATATCGAGCCCGACCAACTTGCGCTGCGGACTCACCTTGCGGCGCTCGAGCGCTGCCCGGCCGATAAAGTCGTCCTCTTTCGACTTGAGTGGCACGGTGAACCCGATTCCTGCCTCAAAGGGGTCGGTTTGATCACTGAACTCGTAACCGGCAAAGATAAGGCCGGCCTCTGTGCGCAACATGTCGAGTGCAGCCAGTCCACACGGCATCATGCCCCTCGGCTCACCGGCCTCTCGAACCGCATCAAAGACAGCCTCGGCATCCCGCGGGTGACAGAACACTTCGTAGCCGAGTTCGCCGGTATAACCGGTTCGGCTGACCACGACAGGCAAACCGTGCAGGTCGCCGACGCGTGCGATGGTGAACCGGAACCAGGCGAGCTCTTCCACCGTCGCCTGGGCCGGTGGCGTCCAGAACACGTCCTGGAGAATCTCGCGTGACAACGGACCTTGCACTGCAATGTTGGCCAACTGGTCGGTGGAGTTGCGAACCCACACCTGCAAATCGTGTTTGGCGGCTTGCTCGCGCAACCATTCGCCGGAGCTGTCGCAACCCCCGACCCACCGGAAATTGGTGTCGCCAAGGCGGAACACCGTACCGTCGTCGATCATGCCACCGTGTTCGTAACACATCGCGGTGTAGACCACCTGCCCCACGCTGAGCTTCTTCATGTTGCGCGTCACGCAAAGCTGCATCAAGGCTTCTGCGTCCGGGCCGGTCACTTCGTATTTGCGCAACGGCGACAAATCCATGACCACCGCCTTTTCGCGGCACGCCCAGTATTCGGCAATGGCACCCGAATTGGACATCTGATTGGCCAACCAGAAACCGTTGTATTCGGCAAAGTCTCGGGTGTATTGCGCAAAGCTCGAGTGAAAGCCGGTTTCTCGCGTTTCTTCCATATCTGCCTCTGCGCTCTTCCTGAACCCGATCGAGCGTTTGAAATCCTCGTTTGCGCCGTAAACGCGCACCTGAATATCCGTGGGGTTCCAGCCGTTGGCGGGATCAATGTCACACGGACACGCGGTTGACACACACAGGATGTCGGTCACCGCCCGCAGCAACACATAGTCGCCAGGCCGCGACCAGGGGTCATCCATGCCGAGTGCATTGGTGTCATCGAGTAAGGTATTGAAAAAGAAGTTGATCGCGGGCCAGCCGCCGCGCGGCTTGATCTGCCAGGCGCTGAGCTCGCGGTTCATGTTGTCGGTGCAATTGATGTGGCCCGGGTACCCGAGATCATCGTAATAGCGCGAGGTGCAGGCCAGGCCGAAGGTGTCATGGCGCCCACAGGTGTCAGCTACCAGTTCGACCAACTGCGTCTGGTCACAGGTCCAGTATTTCGAGAACAGCCCGGGTGCCGGGTAGCCAAGCCCGCTGAACGACCGCGTCGCAGTCGGATCGATATCGCGTTCGACACCGCGCTCGAGCTCGCGCAAATCAAAGGCCTGAAAGTCGGAGCACTCACGCCCCTGCACGTCGAGAATCTGAAAGTACTGCCCGGCTCGCACCTCATAGACATGGGCCTGGCCGGGTTGAATGTTCGCGTCGTGCAGCGGATCGGCCAAGGGGTCGGGGGCCGACAGCGCCGAACCCTCCTCTCCACCCTTGTAATGCCGCGCGCGTTGACGCGTGATGTAGGCGACGATTTCGGTCGGCGTGTCCTGAGCCTGGGGCTCCATGGCATCGCCCACCGAGCAGACAATCAGCAGCCCGGCGCACTGCGCGCTAAAAGTAACTGACTCCCCGGCGCGCGACCCCTCTGCGAACACACGTGTCGAATCGGCGTTGGCGAGATCAAACCCGGCGTGTTGCAAGGCGCGCTGCACGCGGTGTCCACTCGGGTCACCGGCAGCGAGCGCACGCTGGATTCCGCGCGGCACACCGGCGCTGACACCCCCGATCATGGCGATGTCTGAGCGCCCATCGGGTGTGAAAAACGCAAGCTCAGCGGGCTGAAGCCCCTCGGGGTCGACAACGCAGATGTCGTCCCCAGCCTCAACTTCCAGCGCTCGCGTTCCCCCGGCGGGAACGGGGTAGCGCTCAACGCCGGGCGGCAATACCGGCAAGCCCGGCACGCGAACACCGGCTTGTTCGAACGGTTTCTCAAGTCTCATGCGTCATCCTCAGTCGATGCCGAGCGCGCGGCGCTTGTCTGCCGCCCACCGCATGGCAAGGTGATCCGCTGCGAGCCCCATGAAGGCGACGCACATGCCGAGCACGAGGCCCTTACCGACGTCTGTGGACGACAAGGCACGCTGCATCTCCTGCCCGAGATCCTGCGTGCCGATGAACGCGGCGATAATGACCATGAACAACGAAAACATGATGCTCTGGTTGATCCCGACCATCATCGTTGGCAACGCCATCGGCAAGCGCACTTTCCACAACGTCTGGCGTTTGTTGGCGCCCGACATATCAGCGGCCTCAATGAGCGTCTCGGGCACCCCACGCAAGCCCTCGATGGTGTAGCGCGCGAGCGGAACCATGGCGAACACCACCACCGCGCCAATGGCTGCCACATCGTTGACGCCGAACAACATCACCACCGGAATGAGGTAGATGAAGCTTGGGAAGGTTTGCGCGGTATCGCAGATCAGCAACCCGATTTTGGCGCGGCGCTCGTTACCGGCAGCCCAGATACCCAGCGGCAACCCAACCAGCGCTGCGAGCAACACCGCAAAGCTCACCATGTAGGCCGTGATCATGGCACGGTCCCACCAGCCGCTCATGGCGATGAACAACACGAAGGCACTGACCGTCAGTGCACTGCGCCGGCCGCCAATACGCCATCCCACCGCCGCAACAAAGGCCAGGACCGCGGTGAACGGCAGCCAGAGGTAGGCATCGCGCATCGGAATCAACACATCGCGAATCAGGAACGCGCGGATGGCGAGTGTCACCGGATCGACAAAACGGATGAAGCCGTCGAGGATCACGTCGAGCTGTTTGGAAATCGTGAAGGCCTGGGTGCGCTTGATCTCCTGAGCAAGTGGCCAGAATTCAGCAAGCGTCCACAGCCCGATCACCAAAACGCCCCAGACAAGCAAGAGTTTGTTACGTTGATGCCAAGGGGTGCCCTTCTCGAAATGTTCCGGCTGGCGCTCGGCCCAGGCCTTTGAGCAGCGATCGAGCACCACGGCGAGCAACACGATCGTGATGCCGATCTCGACAGAGCGCCCCATTTTCAACGCTTGCAGCAGCTGCAACAGTTTCTGTCCCAGACCCGGCATACCAATAAAGCTCGCTAGCACCACCATCGCCAGGCTCTGCATGATGACCTGATTGACGCCGACGAGGATGTCGCCGCGAGCAGAGGGAATGCGCGCATAGCGCAAAAGCTGCCAGCGCGTCGCGCCGCACATCTGGCCGCTCTCAATGATTTCGGGTGGCACCTTTTTCAATCCGAGCAGCGACATTCGGATCATCGGTGGCATCGCGAAGATGATGGTGACGATAGCACCGGCCTTTGGGCCGACCCCGATGAACACCACAACCGGAATCATGTAGGCAAAATGCGGCAGGGATTGCGTGAGGTTGAGAAGCGGATTCAGCACGGTCTCGAACCGCCGACTGCGCCAGGCAAGCACCCCGAGCACCAGGCCGAACAACACAGAGATAGGCGCGGCGACGATGATTACCGACAAGGTTTCCATTGTCCATTTCCACTGCCCGAGCAGCGCCACCCAGACAAAGGTGCCACCGCTCAGTATGCCCAGCGCCCAGCCCCGCAGGGCGTAGCCCACCATGAACGCGGTGGCAGCGATTACCGTCCAGGGAATCGGGTCTTCGAGTCGTGGCCAACGGCGCTTGCCGTACAACAGATTCGCCGTGACATCGAGTAGCCACTGGACGCTGTCTGCAAAGGCGCGCGTCACGTGCATCAGGCCAAGGTCGTCCCGCATGAAGCTGAACACCGCGTTGATCCAGTCGGCGAAAGGCCAAACCAGCCAGTCTGGCGGCCGGATCAGCCAGTCAGGTGCAACCGGCTTGAGAACAGCAAACGCAACGGCGGCCAAGGCGAGTAACCACCACAGCTTGTGCGCTGCCCCGGCGGATTCGTTGGCGGGTCCGGAACCGAGCATCAGGCAGTCCCGAGCAGGACATTCAGGGCAGCGTCTCGGCTCAATACGCCAACCACCGCACCGTTTTCGTCGGCTACCGGAATCTGCGGATTGAGGTCATCGACCAATCGACGGGCGAGATCGTGCACCGTCGCCGCGGCGGATATTGCCGCACCCTCCGGAACACCAGAGGAGACTGGCATCATAAGGTCTCGGGCGTGAACCACCCTTGCCTTGTCAATGTCCTCGGTAAATTTGGCAACGTATTCAGTTGCCGGGTTCATCACGATATTGCCCGGCCGGTCACACTGCTCGATCGCGCCGTCTTTCATGATGGCGATCCGATCAGCCAGCCGCAGTGCTTCGTCGAAATCGTGGGTGATGAACACGATTGTCTTGCCGAGCAGGTCTTGCAACCGCAGAAATTCATCCTGCATCTCGCGGCGAATCAACGGGTCGAGCGCAGAAAAGGGTTCGTCGAGAAACCAGATGTCGGGCTCGATTGCGAGACTGCGAGCAATGCCGACCCGTTGCTGTTGCCCACCCGAGAGCTCGCGCGGAAAATACTCCTCACGCCCTTGCAAACCGACCAGTTCAATCATTTCCATCGCGCGAGCGCGGCGCGCATGCTTGTCCTGGCCGCGCATTTCGAGCGGAAAGGCCACGTTGTCGAGGACGGTGCGGTGGGGCAACAGACCGAAGCTCTGGAAAACCATGCCCATTTTGTTGCGGCGCAAATCGATGAGCTCTGTCTCGGACAGTGCGCTCAAATCGGCGCCGTCGACATCGATCTCGCCGCCGGAAATGTCCACCAGACGCGACAGACACCGCACGAGTGTCGACTTGCCTGAGCCGGACAGCCCCATGATGACGAGCATCTCACCGTGGTGGATGTCCAGCGACACGTCACGGACCGCCGAGATATAGCCTTGTTCGCGCAACGCCTCAAAGCCCGGATCCTGGCCATCGAGCTCACGCAAGAAATTCACCGGGTCGGGGCCGTACAGTTTCCAGACGTTGCGGCAGGCAATCACGGGGTTGGACATGGCATTTCACCCTCAGGGGTTGAATCGATCGTGCGAACCGACAACGCGTCGCGGCAAACAGCCAACCAGTGGAAACCGGCTGGCTGGCGCCAAAGCCCAAAGCTCCGCTGCGTCGCCTTATCAACGCCAGGGCTTTGGACCTGAAAAAGTGTGACCCGCCCGCGTGCAGTTCACGTCGGGCGTCGGGCGGGTCAAGGTCAGCGCAAGCTGACCGT
>CALDHJ010000396.1 GCA_937941555.1 uncultured Granulosicoccaceae bacterium
CAAACAGACTCAAACGATCGGTATCACCTGCGGCTACCACACGCAGGCTACCAACTGGCCACGAACAGGCTGCCCGACGGACCCGGGTAGCGCGTTGCAAGAGGCCAGTCGCACTGGGGCAATCCGTTGGAATCTGAACCATGACCGGGATCGCCGCCCAGGCAAACCAGGACCGTGTCGCGCTCGGCATCGGCTCGATGCTGTTGGCGTATTTTCTCTTCTCCGGCGTTGACGCCAGCGTCAAATGGCTGAGCGCCGCGGGTTTTGCAGCGGTGCAGCTCGCGTTCATGCGCTACGCCGGCCATGTCGTGCTGTCGGTTGCGGCGATCGCCCGGCACGGCGTGACCTGGTCCCGTTTCGGCACCACACACGTCGGCTGGGTGGTGTTGCGGGCGACGATGATTCTGCTCAGCACCGTGCTGAACTTCTTTGCCATCCGCTACCTGCCGCTGACCCTCACGGCCACGATCATGTTTCTGGTGCCGATTATCGTTTGCGCGCTCTCGGGCCCGTTTCTCGGCGAGCGGGTCGGCCCGTGGCGTTGGGCGGCGGTGGTGGCCGGTTTCGTCGGGGTGGTGATCGCGATGCAGCCCTGGAGTGCTGATTTTCACTGGGCTGTGTTCTTGTCGTTGGCAACGGCGTTTGCCTTTGCGGCCTACACGCTGCTGACGCGCAAGCTCGCTGGCCGTGTTTCAGCGGAATCGCAACAGTTCTACACCGGGATTGTGGGCACCCTGGCGCTTGCGCCTGTGGCGCTGCCTGTCTGGCAATCGCCCTCCAATACGCTCGATTGGGCGCTCCTGATCGGCCTGGGCGTGCTGGCCTGGGTCGGGCACGAGGTGATGACCCGGGCACACGGCTTGGCGCCGGCGAGTGTCCTGACGCCGTTTCTCTATTCGCTGCTGCTTTTCATGGGGTTTTGGAGCGCTGTCGTGTTCGACCACCTGCCGGATCGCGCCACCTTGCTCGGGGCGGCGATTGTGATCGGTGCGGGGCTCGTGATCTGGGTGCGTGAGCAGCGCGTCGCCCGCTGAGTACCGGGCAGTGGTGGCGCAGGTCGTGGCAGCCGAATTCGGTGTCGCGCCCGGACGGGTAATGGCCCTTGGGGCGTCTGGCCGCAACCGGCAGCGGGGCGGTATACTGAGCGGCTTGTGACAGGTTGTGCAACACGTTGCACTGAAAAGGGAAACGAGGTGCAGGGGTCGTTTCGCGCTGCGGTACCGCTGAGCGAGGCCATTCCGAATCCCGTGCCGCCCCCGCGACTGTGAGGTTGAGGCACGCGCACACGCCACTGGGCTCTGGCTCGGGAAGGCGCGCGAGGCCAGTGACACCGAGCCAGGAGACCTGCCTGCTCACGAAACCGACTCTGGACGGGGTGTTTCAGTCAGATGCGGTGAGCCGTCCAGCTCGCCGCCCGGAGCCACCATGCGTTTTCGCGTGTTTGCCTATCCCGCTTTCCCAGTGGCGCCGCCGAAATGGTGAAGCTGCCGCTGAGCGCGATCGTGGGCCAGGATGAAGCGATCCTGGCGCTGCAATTGGCCGCAATTGATCCCGCCGTGGGCGGCGTGTTGCTGCGCGGTCCGCGCGGCACCGCCAAGTCGTCGATGGCGCGGGGCCTCGCCGCGTGGCTCGACGGTGCGCCGTTTGTCGAATTGCCGCTTGGCGCCGACGAAGACAAATTGGTTGGCTCGCTCGATTTGCAAGCCGTGCTCGGCGAGCGCGAGGTTAGGGCGCAACGAGGGCTGCTCGCGCGCGCGGACGGCGGTGTGCTCTATGCGGATGAGGTGAACCTGTTACCCGATCATCTCGTCGATCTGCTGCTCGACACCGCAGCATCAGGTGTGGTGCGGGTTGAACGTGAGGGCGTCAGCCAGGAACACGCAGCCGCCTGCGTGTTGGTTGGCACCATGAACCCTGATGAGGGCGAGCTGCGCCCCCAGTTGCTCGATCGTTTCGGGCTGTGTGTGGATGTCACGACGCCGGTCGACCCGGCCGAACGCAGCGCGGTGTTGCGCCAACGGTTGCTGCTGCGCGACGATCAGGCAGCCTTTGCCGGTCAACACGCGTCGGCTGAATCCGAAGCCCGCGACCGCTTGCGCGCTGCGCGCGAGCGGGTGTCGTCGGTGCGCTGCGACGCCGTGCTCGACCGGATCGCGGCCGAGTGTGCTGACAACGGTGTCGACGGCTTGCGTGGAGATCTTGCCTGGTTGGCGGCGGCGCGTGCGCACGCTGCCTTGAGCGGGCACGACGAGATCACTGAATCCGATCTCGCCGACACGCGCGACATGGCGCTGCGGCATCGCCTGCCCGAGTCACCACCTGAGCCGCCACAACCGCCATCGCGCCGGCCACAGGAATCCCGCAGCACAACAGAAAACAAGACCGCTTCTGGCGGGTCCGAGCGTGAATCCACAGCACAGGACGCACCGCGGGCGGATGCTGACACCACACGCGGTGAGGGCAGTGTGGGGGCGTCACCTGCCACCCCGGCACAGCGCGGGCGGCACCGTGTATCGAGTGGTGGGCGCTCAATCGCCTGGGCGCGAACCCTGGCACAGGCGCCCGAGCTGCCGAGCGAACGCAATGCCTTGCACTGGCGCAGCCGCTGGCGCAAGCAGGGTGGGCCCTGGATTCTCCTGCTCGATTGCTCTGCGTCGATGCTGCGCAATGGCGTGTTGGCACGCACGCAGGGCGCGGTGTTGGCATTGCTGCGGGACGCCTACCGTCAGCGACGAGAGGTGGCGGTGTTGCGTTTTGCCGGTGACCGTGTCGACACCCTGCACCCGATGGGTCGCCCCCCGAAAGAGGCGCTCGATTTTGTTCGCGTGGTGCGCGGTGGCGGCGGGACACCGCTTCGCGAGGGGCTGAGTGCAGCGCGCGATCTGGTGCGACGGGCGTCTTCTCGGGCGCCTGATGTGACGCTGTGGCTGTTTACCGACGGACGCGCGTCGCTTGATGATTTGCCCGACCCGGGTTGTGCGGTGACCGTGGTCGACACAGACCCACACGCCGGGCGAGGTGGAACGCGGCACGCCGAGCGACTGGCACACGTGCTCAACGCACACCACACCTTACTCGGCACGACACGGCAGCGTGCGGCGTGAGTCACTATCACTACGAGACCGACCCCGAAGCGATTTACCGCGAGAGCTTTGCCACCGTGCGGCGCGAGGCTGCGCTGTCGCGTTTCAGCGAGGCCGAAGCGGAGGTGGTCGTGCGCATGGTGCACGCCTGCGGCCACGTGCCGCTTGCCGAGTCGGTCGAATTCGGTGGTGATTTCGTTGGCCACGCGACGGCGGCCTTGCGCGCCGGCAAGCCCATCCTCTGTGACTGCGAAATGGTGCGCCGCGGTGTGATCGAGCGCCTGTTGCCCGCGCCCGTGTCCAAGCGGCTGTGTTTCCTCGATGATCCGGATTTGCCGCACCGTGCCAAGCGCCTGCAAAACACCCGTTCGGCCGCGGCTGTGTCACTGTGGGAACCGCACCTGGACGGTGCCGTGGTGTTGATCGGTAACGCCCCGACGGCGCTTTTTGCGTTGCTCGAACAGCGGCGCAACGGTGGACCGAAGCCCGCCGCAGTGGTCGGCATCCCGGTTGGATTCGTCGGTGCGGCGGAATCCAAAGCGGCGCTCGCGCGCGATGCGGCCGAGCTCGACTTGCCCTATGTCACGGTGCACGGCCGCCTCGGCGGATCGGCGGTCGCCAGTAGCGCAATCAACGCGTTGGC
>CALDHJ010000397.1 GCA_937941555.1 uncultured Granulosicoccaceae bacterium
ACGGCCCCAGGCGTCGAGCGTTTCACCGACCATCGCGTCGACTTCGCCCGCGTCACTGACGTTGGCCCCGTTCGCGCGCGCCCCGCCACCGGCGTCGCGAATCTCCGTCGCCACGCGTTCGGCGGCCTCGCTCGAGCGGCCGAGGCCGTCGCCCGCTGTGCCGAGGTCGTTGACCACCACCTTGGCGCCGCGTGCCGCAAGTCCGAGCGCGTGGGCGCGGCCAAGGCCCGTCCCCGCTCCGGTGACAATCGCCACGCGGCCGTCAAATCGAATGTCCATGAATCAGCCCTTGAGAATGTGTCGTGTGATCCACTCGGCGACGAGTGCCGGTTTCTCGTGACCGTCGATCTCGACCGTCACCTGATAGGTGGTCGTGCGTTGACCGGCGGTATTACCGTCGACGCTCGCAAGCACAAAGCGCCCGCGCACCCGTGCGCCACTTGGCACCGGGGACAAGAAGCGCACACGGTTCAGACCGTAGTTGATGCCCATGGCAATATTGTCGTCCACCGGCAGCGCGTCCATTGCCATGGCCGACAGCAGCGACAGGCTCAGAAAACCGTGCGCAATGGTGCCGCCGAAGGGCGTCTCACGCGCCGCCCGTTCCGGGTCGGTGTGGATGAACTGCGGATCGTGGGTGGTTTCAGCAAACTGGTCGATAGCCTCTTGGCTCACAGTGAACCAGCGCGACACGCCGAGTTCGTCTCCGGGTGCGGTTGTCATGCTTCGCGAGCACGTTCGAAAATCGACGGGCCGGTGCTGACATTGATGCCGCCGCTCAGGGGAATAACAGCGCCGGTCACGTAGCTGCCACCGCGGCCACAGAGAAACTGCAACGAACCCGCGATGTCCTCCGCACGGCCGACACGGCCAACCGGCACACCGTCACCGACGCGCTCGCGGGTGTTCTCGTCTGCGGTCGCGAAGGCCGTCATGTTGCTCACGAAGGGCCCGGGGGCCAGCGCATTGACCGTGATCTGATCACCGGCCAGCTCCTTGGCGAGAATCCGCGTCATCTGGTGGACGGCAGATTTCGAGAACGCGTAGCTGTACGCGCCGTCGCCCATCGGAATCTCGCCCATGACCGACCCGACGTTGACGATGCGGGCCGGGTCCTCGGCGTGCGCGGCCTGGCGCAGCAGCGGCAGCAACCGTTGCGTCAGCGCAAACATGCCGGTGACATTGACCGAGAACACCCGATCGAAGCCCTTGTAGGGAAATTCTTCGAGGGGTGCACCCCAGGTGGTGCCGGCGTTGTTCATAAGGATGTGCAACGCCTCGCATCGCGCGTTGACGGCTTCGGCGAGCGCATTGACGCCTTCTTCGGTGCTGACATCACCGGCGAATCCCTCGGCTTGGCCGCTGCACCCGATTGCGTTGAGCTCGGCGGCGACGGCTTCGCAGGCCTCACCCTTGCGGCTGGCGATGAGGACGCGGGCGCCGGCGTGCATCAGTCCTTCTGCGGCCATGCGGCCGATGCCGGTGGCGCCGCCGGTGACGAGGGCGGTTTTGCCGTTGAGTGAAAACAGGGCGTCTGGTGTCATCGAAGGGCACTCATCAGGTAGGTGGTTGAGGGTCGCCGAGATCAGGTGGCGACACGCGGGGGTGCTCGCGTCGCGGTGGCGTATCAGCGGTGCGATCGGGCTCGCCGCCGCGCGCATGACGGTACCACGACCGCTGCGTTGTGGGTATGTGTGCGGACTGGCCGGGTGGATCGGAATGCCGACCGCAGCGTTAGTAGGCCAACACTGGACCAATCGGCCGTGATCCTATGAAAGAGATGGAATTTTGCTGAACAAACAGGGAAACTGTGGTCGGAAAAAATGACCTAGGACCTGAGATGGATTTGCTGCGGGGATTTCGGCAGCTGCAGATGCTGGGTGAGACCGGCAACTACCGAAAGGCAGCAGTGCGCCTGGGCATGACCCATTCGGCGTTGAGCCAATCGATTGCGCGACTCGAGCAGCACTATGGCGTGAGCCTGTTCGTGCGCAGCAAGCGCGGCACCGTACCGACCGCGATTGGTCGGCGACTGCTCGACTCGGCGTCCATCGCGCTTGCCGAGATGGAGCGGGCAGAGCGGGATGTTGCGCAAATGCGCGACAACGGCTCGGGCTCGGTGGTGATCGGGGCCGATCCGAACCTCAGCGAATCGTTGCTGGCGCCGGTGCTGGTCGAACTGATGCAGCGCAAACCCGATGTGCGTATCCGCGTGCACAGTTGCAACTGGAAGGACTGCACGGACGCGTTGCGTGAGAAACGCATCGACCTCTATGTCGGCATCCCGCCTGAGCAATTCGACAACAGCATCGTCTGGGAAGATTTGCCGCTGGCCCCGCCCTTGCCGTTGTGTCGGCTCTCGCACCCGTTGGCGAAGCAGGAGACCGTGTTGTCATCGGATGTGGTCGAATTTCCGGTCTTGGCGGGGGATGTGCCGGATTGGTTTCTCGAAGAGATGCGCAAAGGCTGGCCCGATCAGTTTCGCAACATCTCCGAGTTCCGTTCGGTGTTTCTGACGACGCACGACATGGGCCTTTTGCGCCAGATTCTGCTCTCGACCGATGCGGTCGCGGTGGTGTCGCCGTTGTTGTTTCGCCAGACCGGCGACGAGGCGCAGATCAAGGTCCTCGATGTGCAGAACTATCCGCTGACCGGTTCGGTGCCAGGCGTCATTGCCAGGTTGCGCGACCTGCCCCTGCTGCCGGTCGCTGATCAGTTGGTTGACCGCATCCGCGAAATTGCAGCGATTGCTGCTGATCGCGCCCAAACCGCCCAGAGCAACTAGGGCGTCAGCAGCTCGGT
>CALDHJ010000398.1 GCA_937941555.1 uncultured Granulosicoccaceae bacterium
ACCTCGAGGTCGCACAGGTAGTTTGAACAGATGCCATCGGGCTCGCGCTTGACCGTCAGCGAGATATTGTTGTGACCGGCGCGTTCCCCGTCTCGGGGACTCGACAAAGAATACAAGCGCGGAACGTGTGCTTCGCTATGCGAAGCGTCGCCCGGCGAGGCGTCGCGCGGCGAGGCGTCGCCCGGCACTAACACCCCAACGCACTGCCCCTCGAGGCGTTCCATCTCGGCGTCGCCGAGGTCGAGAATGACATGGTGCACGTCCATGTCGTCGCCCGCGTCCGTTAGCCGACGGTTGCCCTGCACCCGCGCAACCAGTGGCTTGGCGAGGTTGAACTGATTGACCCGTGGCTTGGCTGCGCTTGCCGGCGCCACCGCTCGCCCACCGCCGCCCTGATGGGCTGAATCGAGCAACGCGGCGATCGCCGGATCACCCGCCTCATCCGCAGCATCGGCAACCGGTTCAGCCGCCAACTCCGGGCCGGCCTCCGGCAGCTCGAACCAACCGTGCTGGTCTTCGACCGAGTGCGGTTTCTCGACCCAGTGCCAGTGGTCGATCGAGCCGGTCGGGCACGGCGCGATGCAATCCATGCAGTGGTTGCACAGCGACGCGTCGACCACGACATTGTCGTCGCCGTGCGTGATCGCGCCGACGGTGCAGGTGTTCTCGCAGGTGTAACACCGGATGCAGAGTTCCGGGTCGATCAAATGCTGCTTGATGCTCACGTCAGCGGTCTCAGGCCATGTGCAATTGCACGTATTCGAAATCACCGGGCTGGTTGTCGATACCGACCCGCGGCGGCGCAATCCAGGAGGCGTATTTGCCCGGTGTGAATTCCGGCACCATCAACGACTCGATGTAGTCGCGGTCCGCCGTTGACGGCAACCAATCCCCGGCGCGCGCCGACCACTCGTCAGCGCTGATGAAATCGCCGTCCGGTGTCATGTGCGAATCGCTGAACACCCCGATCTGGCGGTGAAAGCCCTGATGTGGCAGCGCAAGACTGAATTCGATGCCGGTCTTGGCAATCGCCGCATTCCAGCGCTTGATGCCGCCCGAAGCGTCCTTGACGTAATCGTCCCGCAGCCGCATGTTGATCGCCGACAGCGCCGGCATGTCCTTGAGCACGACCTTGCCGTCCTCGATCTGCACCACCGGGTAGGTGTCGCCGTGGAGTTTGTGGTCGTCCTCGAGCCGCACTTCCTGGTAGCGCCCCTTGATGCCAGCGTTGAAGGCGTTGGCCGCGTTGGTCGAGACCTCCGCACCGAAGAGATCGAGCGACAGGCTGTAGTGCAGGTTGAGCTTCTTCTGAATCGTCGGCAGATCGATCACGCCGAGCGCGCGAATGCGGTCGATGTCGTAGGGATCGTCGATGCCGGCCTCGCGCATCGCTTCGCAGGTCCGCTGCACGACGCGGCCGACACCGGTCTCGCCAACGAACATGTGGTGTGCCTCTTCGGTGAGCATGAACCGGCAGGTCCGGGACAGCGGATCGAAACCCGATTGCGCCAGACTCTCGAGCTGCATCTTGCCGTCGCGGTCGGTGAAGTAGGTGAACATGAAGAACGACAACCAGTCCGGGGTCGATTCGTTGAAGGCACCGAGCATGCGCGGTGCTTCGTCCGATCCCGACTGGCGGCGCAGCAGGTCGTCTGCTTCCTCGCGGCCATCGCGCCCGAAGTACTTCTGCAGCAGATACACCATTGCCCAGAGATGACGCCCTTCTTCCACGTTGACCTGGAAGAGGTTGCGCATGTCGTAAAGCGACGGCGCGGTCATGCCGAGGTGTCGCTGCTGTTCGACCGACGCAGGCTCGGTGTCACCCTGAATCACGAGCAGACGGCGCAGGGTCGCACGGTGTTCGCCCGGCACTTCCTGCCACGCCGGTTCACCCGCGAATTCACCACAGGGCACCGTGCGCCCTTCGACCTCCGGTGCCAACAGCACGCCCCAGCGGTACTCCGGCATCTTCACGTAATCGAATCGTGCCCAGCCTTTGGGGTCGACACTGACCGCCGTGCGCAGGTACACCAGACTCTCCTGAAACTGCTTCGGAATCAGGTCGTTCCACCAACTGATGTAGCCCGGGTGCCACTTCTCGAGCGCCTTGAGGACACGCTTGTCTTTCGAGAGTCCCACGTTATTGGGAATCAGGGTGTCGTAATCAACTGCTTGTGGGGCGGCCATGGCCAGTCTCCGTCTCGCGGGAACTCCGCGTCAATTGTTCAAACGCGCTCGGCGGTGTAGTCACCGCGAACGCCCGTGCCGTAGCGCTGCAAGGCGCCGTGCTCGCCCGCTGCGCTCGGGCGCTGAAAAATCCAGTTCTGCCACGCGCTGAGGCGCGCGAAGATACGGGTCTCCATGGTCTCGGGACCGACAAAGCGCAGGTTGGCTTCCATGCCGGTCAGGGCATCGGGCGAGAAGCTCGTGCGTTCTTCGAGAAATACCCGTACTTCGTCCTCCCAATCGATGTCGTCCAATGCCCAGGTCACCAGACCGAGCTCATCGGCTCGCCCGGCGTCCAGTGGCACACCCACCGCTGCCTCGGCAGCGTCGAGCGACGGGGCGTCGGCATAGAATCGGTTTTGCAAGCGTGTCAGACCGTGGCCCATCTCGAGACCCGCCAGGTTCAATGCGCTGAGTTGCAACGCCGCTTCCGGCCCGGGCATCTCATCAAACTCCCCCTCGGCGATGTAGCTGCGGTCCGCTGCCAGCGCGATTTCGGCGAGCATCCCGGCAAAGCAGGACCCCGGCTCGATCAGTGCGACGAGCGACCGCGAACTGACATCGAGGCGTTTGAGCAAGCGCCGCCAGTACAACAGCACCTCGTTCGCCAGCCAGTCGCTGTCGCGCCACCCCGCCATCGCGGTCTCGTGGGCCAGCACGCGCTCCGCGTCGCCTGCCGTGTGGAACACCAACACCCCGACTTCGGGCTCGTTGAACCGAAGTTGCAATAGGGCGTCGTCCAGTTCGCGCACGCACCGCAGCATCCAGGTGTTCTGGCCCTCGCGGTGCAGGGTGTCAAGGTCTGCGGGGGCGTCAGTGTCCGGCCCCTGCACGCTGATGCGCGCCAGACGCTTGTCGCGCTCGATCTCGACCGACACGCAGCTGTAGCGCAAGGATCCGTCTTCGCCGATGTCACGCTGAACAGGATCCAGGGCGATGCCCGAGCGATCGCCACGCGACACCTGCGCTGTTGCGAATTCGGCGGTCACGGTGGCCAGGCGCTCTTCAAACTGGCTGTTCTTCACACTCTCATCGACCAATCGCCAGTCGACAGCACGCTGGCCTTTGACACCCTCCTCGACCGTACAGAAAGCGTCGGCAAGGTCGCGGCGAACGCCGCGCTTGTCGACCAGTCGCGTGAGCCCGCCGGTGCCGGGCAACACCGCCAGCAGTGGCACCTCCGGCAACGCGACCGACGAGTTGCTGTCATCAGCAAGCAGGATGTAGTTGCAGGCCAGAGCCAGTTCGTAGCCGCCACCGGCGCAGGCACCCTGCACTGCACAGACCCACATTTGCCCCGAGTCGTCGGCAGCCGCTTCGAGCGTGTTGCGGGTCTCGTTGGTGAATTTGCAGAAATTGACTTTGTGCTGGTGACTCGCCCCGCTAAGCATGCGGATGTTGGCGCCAGCGCAGAACACACGCTCTCGACCCGAGCGCATCACGACCGCTCGCACCTCCGGGTGTTCGAAGCGCATGCGCTGCACCACGTCAGCGAGCTCGATGTCGACCCCAAGGTCGTAGGAATTGAGTTTGAGTTCGTAGCCGTCGAACAGCCCTGCCGATTCGTCGACCTGCATGAACACGGTGGCCACGTTGCCGTCGTATTCGACGCGCCAGTGGCGGTAGTTGCCCGGCGATGTGTTGAACTCGATGCGCTGCGCCATGCGCTGTTCCCGGTGTCAGATGCTCATATTGTGTAATTTAAAGCACAATCTGACAACGTAGGCTGGCGTAATTCACGCGGTATTATGTGTTATATCACATAATTCTAGGAGACCGACCTGACAAACCCCGATATCGCCGCCAACGTCTCATCAGCTTTTTCGAGGTGCGGACTGTGTCCACAGGCCGGGATCAGGCAGGTCGACACCGGGCCCGCACACGCGTCGAGCGCCTCGAGCTGGGCGGCGCTGCCGTATTCGTCATCCGCCCCCTGAAGACCAAGCACCGGACAGCGAATGCGCGGCAAGCGCGTTTGCAGCGCGGCCACCGCAAACTCCGGCGACGTCCAGGCGTCGTGCCACCCGAAAAACAGCCGATCAGCGTCGCGGTGGTGCCGCGCCATGCGCTGCGGCAAATCCGTCGTGCGGTACATCTCCCCAATCCCGCGGATCGACGCGAGCTGATCCGGCTCAGTAAAAAAATGCGGCGCCAACAGCACGAGCGCACGCACCCGGCAATCGGATGCGCCGGCCGCGCTCCCCGCGTAGCCGGCTGCGACAGAGCCACCGTCGCTATGTCCGACCAGAATGGCCTGATCCATTCCGAACCGATCCAACATCGGGGCAACAACGGTGTCGGCATCGCGGCTGAGATAGTCCGCAGTCCAGGGTGTGGGGCGGGCGTCGGAGTGGCCGTGGCCGGCGCGCGACCACGCCAACACACCGAGCCCGGTGTGCGCGCTGAGTGCGGCGGGGAAGCCCCGCCACAAGGCAACCGACCCCAGGCCTTCATGCAGCAGCACAAGACAAGGGCGGTTCGGCGTGGGCGCAGCACCCCAGGCCTGGCACTCGAGGGACACGGACAGCGCCGGGAACTCAACGCGCCGCGGCGCCGGGTCGACCGGCCAGTCGGCCACCACCTCAGGCGTCTGCGTCGCGCAGCTTGAAGCGTTGAATCTTGCCGGTGGGCGTCTTCGGCAACTCATCAACAAAGGCGACCCAGCGCGGGTACTTCCACTTGCCGACCGACTGCTGCACATGGGCTTTCAAATCATCGACCATCGCCTGATCGCCTTGCTGGCCCGGTTCCAACACCACAAAGGCCTTGGGTTTTTCGAGTTGCTCGTCATCGCGGGCCGCCACCACCGCACATTCCAGCACGGCGGCGTGGCTGATCAACGCCTGCTCGACTTCGAACGGCGAGACCCAGATGCCCCCCACTTTGAAAAGGTCATCCGCACGCCCGCAATACACGAGCCTGTCGCCGTCGCGCTGGTACTTGTCGCCGGTGCGGGTCCAACGGCCCTCGAAGGTCGAGCGGTTCTTGTCGCGCAGATTCCAATAGCCCTCGGACGCCGAGGGCCCGTCAACCAGCAGTTCACCGATCTCACCATCGGCCACGTCGCCACCGTCTTCGTCGACGAGGCGCAACGCATACCCGGGCACCGCTTCGCCCGATGCGCCGTAGTTGACCCGCCCGGGCCGATTGGAGAGAAAGATGTGCAGCATTTCCGTCGAGCCGACGCCGTCGAGAATGTCGGTGCCGACCAAGCTCTGCCATCGTCGCCCGATTTCGGCGGGCAAGGCCTCGCCCGCCGAGATACAACACCGCATCGCCGGCAACGACTCGCCGCGTTGATCGAGTGTGCTGAGCAGCCCTGCATACAAGGTTGGCACCCCGCAGAACACCGAGGGCTCGTGAGCGCGCAACGCGGCGATCACGCCATCCGGGGTCGGCCGCCCGGCCAGCAGGTAGCTTGTGGCGCCAACCGACATCGGGAACGTCATCGCGTTGCCAAGGCCGTAGGCGAAAAACAGTTTTGCGGCGGAATAGACCCGGTCGTCCGGCGCGATCCCCAGCACATCGCGGCCATAGGTGTCGGCTGTCGCGCGCAAACTGCCATGCAGATGGCGCACACCCTTGGGCCGACCGGTCGATCCGCTCGAGTAGAGCCAGAAGGCCGTCTCATCGCTGCTCGCCGAGACGCACGCACCCGCGTCGCTGGCCGCAAGCGCCTGCGTGAAGTCGAGCGCGCCCGGTGTGGCATCCGCAGCGTCGCCGATCACGAACACGTGCTCGAGAGCCGGGAGCTCAGCCAGGAACGGGCTGACCAAGGGCAACAGAGCTGCACTCACGAACAACGTGGTCGCACGCGCGTCTTCGAAAATGCTCTGGTAGACCGGGGTCGCAAGCAGCGTGCTCAGCGGCACCGGAACCACACCCGCTTTGAGGCAACCCCAGAAAATGACCGGGAACTCGACCTGATCGAGCACCAACATGATGGCGCGCTCTTCACGGCGCACACCGTGCCGGTCGAGCAACCCGACCAACCGGCTGCTCTGGTCGGCGAGATCGCCATAGCTGAGGCTGCGCCCCGCCCCGTCGATCTCGACGAACGCGGCGTGTGCCTGCCGGTTCTCCGCAACATGGCGATCGACAAACCAGTTGGCTGCATTGCCTGCGCCGTTACCCATTTCCTTTTCCCCCACGCTTATTCGGGCGCACACACGACGGCGCACGCGGCACCACGCCGTATCGAGGCAAGACGTTCGACTCGACACCGCGCGACACATTCGGCTGAAGTCTAACGCACTTTATTTCAGGGCTCACCGGGCGCCTGCTGAACTGCAGTGCTGAAAATCTCGATATATTTTAAGCTTGAAATATCTGCAGAGGCCGTTGTAATCTGAGACCATCAGCCAACAATCGCAGCGCCGCCAAGCCGAGGCAGTCGCCGCGTCGCAACCACAACGAGGAGGCTTTCTCATGTCATTCAGACCCACTACCCGCGCCACGGCGCTGTGTGCAGCCATCACCGTCGGCGCCTTGTCGCCGCTCGCCGCCCAGGCGAAAACCAGCGTCGGGTTGCTGCTGCCCTACTCCGGTGTGTTCGCGGCCCTTGGCAACGAAATCGAAGCCGGTTTCACGGTTGCGATGGAAGCGGCCGGCGCAACCGACCAGTTTGACATCATCAAGGAAGACACCGAGGTCAAGCCGCCGGTCGGCCTCGCCAAAGCGCGCAAGCTGGTGCTCGAAGACGAAGTCGATGTGATCGTCGGCGTGGTGTCGTCAGGCGTGCTCGGAGCGATGCGCGACTTCGTGCACGACGCCGAAGTGCCACTGCTGGTCGCCAACGCGGGCAACGACCACGCCACAGGCGAACAGTGCAGCCCCTACATCACGCGCGTCTCCTTCTCAAACGCACAGATCAACCGTCCCATGGGCGACTGGCTCGCCGGCAGCGGCGTCAAGACCGCCTACATCATGGCCGCAGACTACGCTGCGGGCCACCAGACCATGGCTGCGTTCAAGGAGAGCTTCACCGCCGCTGGCGGGGAGATCGTCGGCGAAGAGTACACGCCGTTTCGCAAGACCAAGGACTTCGGTCCCTACCTCACCAAAGCCAAGGCGTCCGGCGCTGAGGCGGTGTACGTGTTCTACGCCGGTGGCGAGGCGATTTCCTTCGTCAAGCAATACGACTCCTTCGGCCTCAAGGACCAGATGGGTCTCTACAGCGGTGGCTTCCTGACCTCACCGCTCTACGTCAACGCCGAGGGCCCGGCAGCCGAAGGTGTCATCACCGCACTGCACTACATGCCAACCCTGGATACCCCTGAAAACAAGGCCTTCGTCGACGCATACACGGCGAAATACGGCAAGGGACCGTCCGAGTTCGCGGTGCAGGGCTACGACGCCGCACACGCCTTGTTGAGCTCGCAGGCCGACGGCGAAACCCGCGGAGCCGAACTGTCTGCAGCGCTCTCACGCTATAGCGCCAACAGCCCGCGCGGCCCGATCAGCATCGACCCCGCAACCAACAACATCGTGCAGAACATCTACATCTACGAGACGGTTGCTGGCGAGAATGGCCTGACCCAGCGCCTGATCGACACCGTTGAAAATGTGCAGGACGCACCGAACGGCTGCGTGCTCTGACCCTCGGTCAGACCCGCAACCCGCCTGACCCCGGCAGCCAGCCTGTCGGGGTCGGCCCCCTTCTCCAATCCTCCTGACAGACAGGCCCCACCGTGTCCGACACCGGCTTCTGGATAGTGCAAACGCTCAACGGCGTGCAGTTGTCACTGTTGTATTTTCTGCTGTCGGTCGGCCTCACCGTCATCTTCGGGTTGATGCACTTCGTCAACCTTGCACACGGCGCGCTCTACGCGCTGGGCGCCTACGTCAGCGTCACCGTCTCCGCCGTGCTCGGCTATTGGGGCGGATTTCTGCTCGCGCCGGTGGCTGTTGCGGTGGTCGGCATCGGCTTGTACCTGCTGCTCATCCGGCGCCTGCGCCACGCAGACCACATGAACCAGGTGCTGGTGACCTTCGGCCTGATCTTCGTTTTCACCGACCTCTTCCGCATCGGATGGGGTGATATCGATCTCGGGCTGGAACCCCCGACGCTCTTCAGCGGGCAGAGCACCGTGTTCGGTGTGGTCTACCCGACCTACCGGTTGTTCGTGATCGCGCTCGGGCTGGTGATCATGGCCGCACTCGCCCTGGTGCTCACGCGCACCCAGATCGGTGCGATGATCCGCGCCGGTGTCGACAACGAAGACATGGCCGCTTGCCTCGGCATCGACGTCGACCGCGTGTTCTTCGGGGTCTTCTGCATGGGCTGCGCGCTCGCGGGGCTTGCAGGCGTTGTCGCGGCTCCGGTGTTCTCGGTCACCCCCGCCATGGGTGACAGCGTGTTGATTCCGGCCTTGATCGTCGTGGTGATAGGCGGGCTCGGCAGCTTGCGCGGCGCCGTCGTCGGCTCGTTCCTGGTCGGTTTCATTCAAACCTTCGGCGCCGTCATCGCCCCGCAACTCGCGGCCATGATCACCTACGCCCTGCTCGCCGCGGTCCTGATCCTGCGACCGGCCGGCCTCTTTCCGGCGAGAAGCTGATGTTTCACCAGACCGCATTGAAAAGCGTCACGCTCGTGATCCTGTTGCTGGGCCTCGGCGCCTACGTCCAGACCGGCGGCTACTACGGGCGCGAGCTCGTAATCGAGGCGTGCATCCTCGCCATGCTCGCGTTGAGCGTGGACGTGGTGGCGGGCTACGGCGGCATGATCAGCATGTGCCACGGCGCCCTGCTCGGTGCGGCCGCCTACGCCTTCGCGGCCATGACCGCCCTGCTCGGTTGGCCACCGTCTCTGTCCTTTGTCATCGCGATTGTCGCCAGCACCCTGCTCGCCACGGCCATCGGCGCAGTCAGCTCACGCACACAGGGCATCTTCTTCATCATGGCCACGCTGGCATTTGGTCAGATGGTATACGTCATGATCTTTGACGCCCCGATGCTCGGCGGCGACGACGGCATGGCCGGCGTCAAACGCCTCAACCTCGACCTGGTCGGCATCAACTTCAAGAAGTCCGCACCCTTCGCCTTCGCGTGCATCGCCCTGCTGGCGTTGAGCTATGGCCTCGCGGCGCTGATGTTGCGCTCGGGGTTCGGGCGCACGCTGTCAGGCGTGAAGGCCAACGAAGACCGCCTGCGCGCACTCGGCGTGCGCGTGTGGTGGGTGAAGGCCCGCGCATTCGGCTTCTCCGGTCTGCTCGCGGGTATCGCCGGTGTCATGGCCGCCCAACACACCCAGTTCGTCTCGCCTGAACTGCTGCTCTGGACACTCTCGGGCGAAGCGCTCGTGGTCGTGATTCTCGGCGGTCTCGGCACCCTGGTCGGGCCGCTGGTCGGTGCGATCGCGCTGGTGTTCGTCAAACACGAAATCAGCAGCGTTACCCACTACTGGCACCTCTTCATCGGCATCGCGTTGATCCTCACCGTGCTCGCCGGGGGCCGCGGCCTCTACGGCCAGTTCGAATACGTCGTGACGCGCGCGCGTCGCCGCCGGGCAAAAGACCATGCTTGACGTTCGCCACCTCAACAAGCGCTTCGGCTCGCTGGCCGTGACCCAGGACGTCAACCTAAGCGTCGCGCGCGGCGAGCGGCGGCTGATTCTCGGCCCCAACGGCGCCGGCAAGACCACCCTGTTCAACCTGCTGGTCGGCGAGCTCGCGTCCGACAGCGGCGAGATCCACCTCGACGGCGAACGCGTCGACCGGCTCGGCGTCGACGCGCGCGCGCGCCTGGGCCTCGCGCGCAGCTACCAGAAGAACAACCTCTTCGATGCGCTGAGCGTGGCCGAAAACCTGGCGCTCGCCGTAACCGCCGCACGCGGCCTCTCGTCGAACCCGTGGCGCGACACCCACCGCGACGCCAGCGTGCAGGAAGACGTAGAGCGTGTCGCCGCGCAAGTCGGGCTCGAAGCGCGCCTGCACCACACCGTGTCGGATACCGCCTACGGCGAGCGGCGCCAACTCGAGGTCGGCATGGCGCTCGCGAGCGGACCCAAGCTCCTGATGATGGACGAGCCGACTTCCGGGGTCGGGCCTGCAATGATCGACGGCTTCCGGCAACTGCTGCAATCGCTGCCAACCGACCTGACCATCCTGATCGTCGAACACGACATGGACTTCGCGCTCGATCTCGCCGACCGCATCACCGTCCTCAACTACGGTGAAGTGGTGTTCGAGGGCACGCCGTCGGAGGCGCGCGAGAGCGCTCTGGTACGGGAGATCTACCTCGGGGCAGACGATGCTTGAGATCAGCTCACTCGACAGCGGCTACGGCGACACCCAGGTCTTGTTCTCGCTCGACCTGAACGCGCGCGAAGGCGAAGTCACCGCCCTGCTCGGCCGCAACGGCGCAGGCAAATCGACCACACTGAAGACTGTCATGGGCCTGCTGCCGGTTCGCGCCGGCACCATCACCTTCGACGGCGCGCCACTCGCCGGCCTCTCGCCACACGCCATCGCCCACCGCGGCATCGCCTACGTGCCCGAGACCCGCGACATCTTCAAAAGCCTCAGCGTACGCGAGAACCTCGAACTCGCCGCCCGCATCAGCCCGCCCGAGCGCACCACCTGGACACTCGAGAGCGTGATGCAGCTGTTCCCGCGCCTGGGCGAACGGCTCGACAACGGCGGCAACCAACTCTCCGGCGGCGAGCAGCAAATGCTCGCGATCGCACGCGGCCTGCTGATGAACCCGCGCCTGCTCATACTCGACGAGCCCACCGAAGGGCTCGCCCCGATCATCGTCAAACAGATCGGCGACGCACTCCTGTCGCTCAAGTCGAGCGGGCTGAGCATTTTGCTGGTCGAACAAAAACTGCGCTTCGCCGCCCGCCTCGCCGACCACGTCACCGTACTCGGCCGCGGCGCCGCCGTGTGGAACGGCAGCGGCGATGAGCTGCTCCAGGACGAGGACACCAAGAGTCGCTGGCTCGGGGTGTGATACAAGGCTGGCGCGATAAAAAGGCTGAATCGCAGTCCACAGTTCAGTGCCACCTTCTACGCATCAGCAACACTCACCCCGAACAGGTGGCGACATCTCCAGCGCAGCGATCGACTATTGCTAGATCACCTTCCCAAAGCGCAACCCATCAAACACCGCAGCATGAATATTGCGCCCGGACACTGCGTCGCCAAGGCGGAACAACTGGAACTGGCCGTCGGGGTTTCGCGTGAGGGATTGCGGTTCGCCCTTGATGAAAGCGTCGTAGTCGACTTCGCCGGCATTCGTCGCGTGTGGCACGAGATCGAAATACAACTCTGACAGCGGCTCTGTACCGTGGTTGATCACGACGTGGTCATAGGTCTCGGGGAAGCTCAGGTCTTCGCGGT
>CALDHJ010000399.1 GCA_937941555.1 uncultured Granulosicoccaceae bacterium
CGATGGCAGTGCTCATGCCTCCAACGGCCGCGCGACCATCGAAGAAGACAACGACGATTTCTGGTTTGGTTTCGAGCAGGAGTACTTCCTGATCAACAACGAAACCAAGCTTCCGCTGGGATTTCCGGCAAATGGCTACCCTGGTCCCCAAGGCCCCTACTACTGCTCAGTCGGTGCCAGCAACGCCTACGGTCGTGAAATCATCGAAGAGCACCTCGACATGTGCCTCGAAGCCGGCTTGAACGTCGAAGGCATCAACGCCGAAGTGGCGGCCGGTCAGTGGGAATTCCAGATCTTCGCCAAGGGCGCCAAGCGCGCAGGCGACGAAATCTGGCTGGCTCGCTACCTGATCGAACGCACCGCAGAAAAATACGATATTTCGATCGACTGGCACCCGAAGCCACTCGGCGACACCGATTGGAACGGTTCCGGCATGCACGCGAACTTCTCCAACGGCGCCATGCGTGAGTCCGGCAGCGAAGATGTGTTCAACAAGATCTGTGAAGGCTTCGGTCGCAACATCGAACGCCACATCAGTGTCTACGGTGCTGACAACGATCAGCGCTTGACCGGCAAACACGAAACGCAGTCGATCGACCAGTTCAGCTACGGCGTTTCCGACCGTGGCGCGTCCATTCGCATCCCGGTTGGCACCATCGAAGACGGCTGGAAAGGCCGCCTTGAAGACCGCCGTCCGGCGTCCAACGCCGATCCGTACAAGGTCGCTGCTGCCATCATCAAGACCACGACCGAAGCACTGGGCTGAGCCTGACGCACATTCGGCGCCCGCCAAGGGCAATGAAAAAACCCCGCTTTTTGCGGGGTTTTTTTTGTACCAATTTCACGTCGTGTCAGCCAACATCTGCCGAAAACGCCTCAGCACAGCACCCGATTGCGCGATGAGACGAGGCTCGCACAGCGGCAAGCACCACGACATCGCAGCACAGCATATGCGCAAACAGCCTAGACTTGCAGACGCACTCGGCGCCGGTCGACACCATGGAAGAATACCCAAAACTCAAGCTGCCCGACGGGCCGCAGCTCTTTGTTGAACAAACGGACAAAGCGCTCTCAAAGAGCCTTGATCCGCACTTTCGCTACAGCTATTTCAAAACCATTGCGAAAGGGGGCAAATCACTGATCCAGTCGTGCAAGGACATGCACCTCAACCGCGTCGTCTGCTACAAGACGCTACTACCGGAATTCGCCGAAGACGAGATCGAGCAGAAGCGCCTGCTGCGCGAAGCCCGAGTCTCAGCGATGTTGCAGCACCCCAACACCGTGCCAACCTACGAGCTCGGGCGCACCAACAAGGGCCACTACTACTTCACCATGAAGCTGGTGCACGGCTACACGCTTCGGGAAATCTTCAATTACCGCGAACGCTACGATCTCGGCCAGCTCGTGAATATCGTGGTTCAGATCGGGTACGCGCTCGAGTACGCGCACAAAACCGGTGTCGTTCATCGCGACGTCAAGCCGGACAACATTCTCATCGGGCCCTATGGCGAAGTCCTGCTACTGGACTGGGGCCTCGCAAAGGTGTGGGACAAGGCCGGAAAGCCCTCTCAATTCGATGACAAGAGCGCCGACGTTGCCGCGGCGGACGTCACCATGACCGGCTTTCAGAAGCTCCAGGGATCGCCCTACTACATGTCGCCCGAACAGATTCAACGCGATCCCTTCATCGACTCCCGAACCGACATTTTAAGCCTCGGTGTGGTGTTGTACGAAGCCGTTACCGGGCAGACGCCAGTGCAGGCCGAGACCGTGGGCAGCATCGTCGACGGCACGCTCAACGACACCCCCGAGCGCCCATCGCGCGTCAACAAGACCGTGCCCAAACGACTCGACGATCCGGTGATGCGCTGCCTCGAGAAAAACCCCGACGACCGAATGCAAACGGCCGGTGAGCTGGTTCGGATGCTCCAGGCGCTGGTCTGAGCCGGGCGCCGCCGTCGCGCGGCACCCCGTTCGAACGCAGCGGTGCAGGCCTGGCGGTGCAATGACGGATATAATGGGCAATTGCCCACGCACCCGGAGCTCCCCGTGACCGCTGACGCGCCCGCGCGCCATGACATTCGCACCTTTCAAGGCATGATCGCCACGCTGCAGGACTACTGGTCCAGCCAGGGCTGCATCGTGCAACAGCCCTATGACATGGAAGTCGGTGCCGGCACCTTCCACACCTCGACCTTTCTGCGCGCCATCGGCCCGGAGCCCTGGCACGCCTGCCACACGCAGGCATCGCGCAGGCCGACCGATGGCCGCTACGGCGAAAACCCCAACCGGCTCCAGCACTACTACCAGTTCCAGGTGGTCATGAAGCCGTCGCCAGCCGACATGCAGGCACTCTACCTCGGCTCGCTCGAAGCGCTGGGTTTCGATCCGCTGGAACACGATATCCGCTTCGTCGAGGACAACTGGGAGTCACCCACGCTCGGCGCCTGGGGCCTCGGGTGGGAAGTCTGGCTCAACGGCATGGAAGTGACGCAGTACACCTACTTCCAACAGTGCGGCGGCCTGGAATGCAAGCCCGTCCTCGGGGAGCTGGCCTACGGCATCGAGCGACTCGCGATGTACATCCAGAACGTCGAGAGCGTCTACGACCTGATCTGGGCGCACACGCCAAACGGTTCTATCACCTACGGGGACGTATTCCACCAAAATGAAGTCGAGCAGTCGGCCTACAACTTCGAACACGCCAATGTCGAAGAGCTGTTCCACCAGTTCGACGCCTGCGAGACCGCTTGCCAGGCGCTGCTCGAGCTCGAGACGCCCTTGCCACTGCCAGCTTACGAGCATGTGTTGAGTGCCTCGCACGCCTTCAACCTGCTCGACGCGCGCCACGCCATCTCCGTCACCGAGCGCCAGCGCTACATCCTGCGAGTGCGCACCCTCGCCCGCGGGGTCGCTGAGGCCTATGCCGCCAGCCGCGAGCGGCTCGGGCACCCGCTTCTGCGCCACACCAACGCGGAGGTTCCGGCATGAGCCAGGCTTCGCTTGTTGTAGAGCTCGGCTGCGAGGAGCTGCCAGCGGGTTCGGTCTACCCGATGGCAGAGGCGCTCGCCAACTCGCTCGCGTCCGCCCT
>CALDHJ010000400.1 GCA_937941555.1 uncultured Granulosicoccaceae bacterium
ATTGGACACACTATCGATCACGCTGGTTACGATGAGTTCGACCGTGGCCGGCGCCGAATCCATCGGCAGCGCGTCCAGCACCACCACCATTTCATCGCCACCGGTGCGAAAGACTTGTCCGCGGTGCTTCAACACATTTTCCATACGGCGCGCCACGAGTCTCAACAACACGTCGCCCGCACCGTGCCCGTAGCTGTCATTGACAGCCTTGAATCCGTCAAGGTCGAGCGCCAAAACGCCCACAGCATGCTTTTTTTCCGTAGCAACCCCAAGCAATGACGGCAGCTCGCGATTGAGTGCCCGTCGGTTCTTGAGCCCAGTCAGCGTGTCATGCAATGCCAGATGCACAGCACGGCGCTCAGCTTGTTTTCGCGAGGTGACGTTGGAAATGGTGCCACGATAGCCAAGCAGTGTCCCGTCGGTATCGTGGACGGGGGCGCCGCGGATCTCGATGAAGAGCTCCGCACCGGTCTGACCGGTTTGTGAAGATGCACCCACGATCCCGTCGAGCGGTCCGAACCGAATGCCACTGGCGAGTGCGTGTTGCAGTCGGAGGCGGGTGTCATCAGACAACCGCGCAATATCGGTCAGACACTTTCCCGTCCAACCCTCCAGGTCGCAGAAGTTTTCCCTGACAGATTCACTGACCGTGATACTCGAGAAGCGCAACCACGGATCGCTTTCCCACAGCCAGTCCGAGGCCGTATTGGCAAAGTGCTTGAACCGCTGCTCAGAGAGAACGACCTCCCGTCTCGCGTCTTCATGTCGTTCAACCAACGCATTGATCGATTGCGCCAGCTCATGTTGCTCATCATCCCGATCCAGATCAATGCCACCGCCAAAGGCGGATTCGGAATGGGCGCGCTCCTGCAGTGCCAGTCGAAGGCGATCGGTGTCCACGGCCGTACCGTGTTCCGTGTGGTTGAGGCCGAGTTCTTCTTGCTCCCTTGATACACGCAAAGGGAAAACTGTCCCAATCAAGCGCAAGCTGGCCCAGGTAACAGCAACCACCAGACCCAGCACCACCACGATACCGAACAACTGGACACCGAACTGCATCAGGCGTGATCCGCCGACCAGCAGGCCTGCGGGCGCAAACAGAGCGACGCTCAACGTGCCTACCACTCCGGCAACCCCGTGCGTTGCAACAACATCGACCGGGTCATCGAATTTCAATCTTGTGAGAAACCACTCCGCCGCGCCCACTGCCGCCACACCACCGAGTACCCCGACCACCATGGCCTGGTGTTGGTTCAAGAGGTGCACACACGCAGTCCCGGCAACCAGTCCACCGATCAACCCGTTGATCGTTCGACCCGGGTTGAATATCCCACGATCAAGTGATACGCCAAATATGACCCCGGCGAAGGCGCCAAAGGCTGCCGTAGTCAAGGTATTCATGATTACCGGCTGGAGCAGCGGGTCTGACAGCGCCAACCCACCGCCGTTGAACCCGATCCAGCCGACAAGCAATATCAGCGTGCCTTGCAGCGACATGATCGAGCTGTGAGATGTCATCGGCAACGGATTCCCGTTGTCGTCAAAGCGACCCAGGCGAGGGCCCAGCATCACAAGACCGACCAAGGCCGCGCCGGCACCTGTGACATGCACGACCGTCGCTCCGGCGAAGTCAATGAAGCCCAATTCTGCCAGCCAGGCAGTGCGGTCCGCAGAAAATAGATCGCCCCACACCCACCACCCTGCAATCGGGTAAATCACAGCCGCCATGACCGCTGCCATCATCAGGTAGTTCACAAAGCGCATGCGCTCGGCAATACCGCCCGAGACGATCGACGCGGCAGTGGCGCAGAAACCAAGTTGAAACACGAATTGCAAAGGTGATGCGCCACCAGACTCGGGTGTGGAAACGCCCACACCAAACATGATCTGGAACCCGATCAAGGAAAAACAGACCCAGGATACGATCAGGTCACTGATGTTCTTTTGCGCAACACTGATTGAATTCTTGGCGCGAACCCGGCCCCCTTCCAGCAGCAGAAATCCGATCTGCATGGACAGTACGAGCGTCGAGGCGACGATGAGCCAGAGTGCTTCCGCGTTCATGATCTGTGTCTGTGGGGCAAGCGCAGCGGTACCCCTTTAGCGGCCACAATCCCGACATCTCAACCAGTACACCGCTACCAGCGCGGCGCCAACCGGCAAGGAGCCCGGGAAAGTGTCTCAAACGGTGCTCGGGCAGCCCTGCGCGCCACGCAGACGCCTCAAACCGCAGGCCAGCAATACAGATGCATACTTATGAATATCAGCCGCCACAGGCACATTTGCCTGTGAGGCGTGCCGGGTTGCCACAGATCACGTGTGCGGCTCGGTTCAGCTCTTCAGGTGGCGGGCGTGCCAGGCGATATGATCGCCGATGAAAGTGCTGATGAAGTGGTAGCTGTGGTCGTATCCAGCTTGCTCACGGTATTCGAGCACCACGCCATTCGCTGCGCAGGCATCCACCAGATTTTGCGGGAGAAGCTGATCCGCGAGAAACTCGTCGTCGAGCCCCTGATCCACCAGCAACGGTGGCGCCTGTGCGCCCGCCCGAATCAGACAAGTCGCATCATAGGATTCCCAGCTTGCGCGGTCCGCTCCGAGATACGCACCGAAACACCCTTCACCCCATCCACACTCAACAGGGTTGGCAATGGGCGCAAATGCTGACGCGCTCTTGTACGCACCCGAGTTGCGCAATGCACAGACCAACGCTCCATGACCACCCATTGAATGGCCGGTCACCGACTTGTTGCCAGCCTGCACCGGAAACGTCGATTCGACCAAAGACACCAATTCGGACGTGACGTAGTCGTACATGCTGAAATGCGGCGCCCACGGCGCCTCGGTGGCGTTCACGTAAAAACCAGCACCATGACCGAGGTCGTATCGCTCCGGTTCATCCGCAACACCGTCACCACGCGGACTCGTATCAGGCATGACCAGGGCCACACCGTGTTCAGCCGCGTAGCGTTGCGCACCTGCCTTGGTGCGCACATTGTCATCCGTGCAGGTCAGCCCTGATAGAAAATACAAAGCTGGCACCGGTGCCGTTTCAGCTTGTGGCGGCAGGAAGATGGAGAAGGTCATGTCACAGTCGCAGCTGCTCGATCTGTGTTCGTAGCGCTCGAGCCACCCGCCCCACTCCTTTACGCGCTCGATCTGCTTCATCACATCAGCACCACAGAGCGGATCGATTTGCCCTCGTGCATGAGATCAAAGGCCGTGTTGATGTCTTCCAAACCCATCGTGTGGGTCACCATCATGTCCAGATTGATCTCACCGTTCATGTACTGGTCGACGATGCCAGGCAACTCGGAGCGGCCTTTCACGCCGCCAAACGCCGTGCCCTGCCAGCGACGACCGGTGACCAGTTGGAAGGGACGGGTCGAGATTTCCTGGCCCTGTCCTGCTACCCCGATGATGGTGGACACACCCCACCCCATGTGACAGCACTCAAGCGCCTCACGCATCACGTGCACGTTGCCGATGCATTCGAATGAGTAGTCGACGCCGCCATTCGTCATCTCGACAATGGCTTCTGTGACGCTGCTGACATCCTTCGGGTTGACGAAATCCGTTGCGCCGAGCGCCTTGGCCATTTCGAACTTGTCCGGGTTGAGATCGACCGCAATGATTCGCCCCGCCTTCGCCATCACGGCGCCCTGGATGACCGAAAGACCGATTCCACCCAGGCCGAAAACCGCGACTGTCGCGCCAGGCTCGACCTTTGCGGTGTTGAGCACGGCACCGATACCGGTCGTTACCCCACATCCGAGCAGGCAGACCTTGTCGAGTGGCGCTGCCTTGTTGACCTTCGCCAGCGCGATCTCGGGCACGACCGTGTATTCGCTGAATGTCGAGCAGCCCATGTAGTGGTAGATGTCCTTGCCACCGCACGTAAAACGCCGTGTGCCGTCGGGCATGAAACCCGTCCAGATGGTTGGCGCAATGGTTTGGCACAGATTCGACTTCGTGCCGTTGCAGTATTCACAATCACCGCACTCGGCGATGTAGAGCGGGATCACGTGGTCTCCCACAGCCAGATCCTTGACACCCGGTCCGCACTCAACCACCTCACAACCACCCTCGTGGCCAAGAATGCAGGGGAAAGCTCCCTCGGGGTCTTCACCCGAGAGCGTGAAGGCATCGGTGTGACAGACGCCGGTCGCGTGGACCTTGAGCAACACTTCACCCTCTTTCGGACCGGCGACCTCGACTTCTTCGATTTCCAGAGGCTTCTTCGGCTCCCAGGCCACTGCAGCTTTACATTTCATGGTGCGTACTCCGGTTCACGTTTGGATGGTTGTGAGGCGATAGCGCAGGCGTGTGCCCACGCTGGTCAAGAGGGCTTGGCCGACCACCAGCGCGCCTCGCGCAGGGTGTCAAGCTTGCCAGCTGTGTAATCTGCTGCCAAGCCCGAAACGCGACTTTCGCAGTGCACAAGATCTCGCAACTCAATAGAGCAGATTCATGCCCTGTGCGTGCGCGAACTACCGCGAGAGCGTCGCACTACAAGCCACTGCTCACCCACTGCCTGATGGCCCCGTCTGCCTCATTGCCCAAACCATCTGGCGCCTCGAGTCGAGACTGCGATCAGACGATCAGCTCAATCCCCGTTCCGAAGCTGAGTCCCCCAGCCCTGTCCAGGCTCTTACGCCACCAAACCACTACAAAAGGTGCCCCGCAGAGATGGCAAGTGTGTCGCAAATCCCAACAGCTGGAATGACGGTGGACCGGGTTTCGGGCGAGGCGCGCTCGAAGCTTTCGAACTCGTTCACCGAATGCAGAGAGCGAGGCGATATACTGAGGCCACGTTTATCGGAGATGTACCATGGAGACAACGGACAAAGACTCGGGAGGCATTGGCTGCCTTGGCATTGTGGGCATTGTCGTTGTCACCATTCTGGTCACCATCGCCGTGACCGTCTGGGCTATCAACAGCCAGCTGTTCGGCAGCCGTTTCACACCGGTCGAGCTCAACGAGTCCGAACAATCGGCCCTGGCGAGCAAGCTCAGCGCTGTCGGACTCGGTGAACTCGCCGCGCCCGCTGATGAAGACTTCACACCCCAGCCCTATACCGAAGACCCCGACAAGCGCGAAATCGCGCTGACTGAACGAGAGCTCAATGCGCTCGTTGCCAACCAGAATCCGGATGCCGCCGAGCGCGTTGCGATCGACCTCGCAGACGACCTGATCAGTGCCCGACTGCGCGTGCCTCTCGACCCGGATTTTCCATTCCTCGGTGGCAAGATTCTCAAAGCCAGCGCGGGCGTGTCGGTGAGCTATAGCGGTGACAAACCGCGCGTGGTGCTGCGCGGCGTGAGCGTCTGGGGCGTGCCAATACCCAATGCCTGGCTCGGCAACGTCAAGAACGTCGACCTGGTCAACGAATTCGGCACCGAAGAAGGCTTCTGGAAGCAGTTTTCAGAAGGGGTGGAAAACGTCGAAATTCGCGAGGGTGAGCTCTTCCTCAAACTGCGCGAGTAAAACCGCAACAGCGGCATTGGCGGCCAGCCGAGTTGTCGGGATTTCAGCGGACGCACTAGCCGGGAACGGGGGCTGCTCGTTCCAGGATGCGGCGCAGTTGTGCGTCCGAGTTGGTGATCACACGAAAACTGACACGACGAGATCGCGAGAAGTCCTCCTGTCCTGCGCTGTCGTAGACTGGCCGCGCGGACGACATGCCGACAGCGACCACCTTCTCCGACATCCAACTGCGGTGGGTTCGTGCACTGGGCAGAAAAAAGACATGGCTCAACACGGCGCGTGCGCGCGCCTGTGACAGCGCCATGTTCTTGAAATAGGCAATGGCAGGATCCGTATCCTGCGCCCAGCGACTACTGGTGTGCCCCTCGATGCGCAGCTCGTCCACGAGGTGCCGGTGTTGCAACACCACAGCCAGGTAGCGCGGGAAGAAATCCGCCAACACACGCTGGTAGGCGTCGCTGATCTCACTGCCACCGGGCGCAAAAGCAACCTCCGGTGTATCGAAGCTCAGCGTCAGTGTCTCGGTATCGAAAGCAGCGTTCCAGGCCTTCAGTTGGTCGGCAAACTCGCGATCAAGCGCGCCCGCCAGCGCCGCGTGACCGTCTCGGTACTCTTCAGCGAGACGCTGTACCGTGTCGCGCTGCGACATGGCTTCACGGGTGAGCAAGACGGCGATGAGCAGGAACGCCAGCATCAGACCGGCCATGAGATCTGCGACCGAGAGCCACTCCGTGCCCCCTTCCGAGCGCTGCGCTTTGGAAGAGAACAACCTGGCCGTCGTCATGGAGCTGACCCGGTATCGAGATCCAGCGTTGTGGTATCCGGCTTGGGCGGCAGACTCTCGAGTCGACTTTGAATATCCCCGAGGTGAGACCGCAGCTCACGTTCGAAAGCCTGGCGCTCGCGCGCGCTGTGCTCGACCACGCCGTGCCCAGTTGCCGGACCGCTGTGCAAAGCAATCGTGGTTTGCAGCTGATCGAGCGACTCCAGCATCTCGGCGCCAATCTGACGCTGACTGGCCTCAAGCGTCGCCAGCTTGCCAAGCACATTGTTCTCGTCGGTTCGGTCGGCAATCGCGTTAGTCAGCGCGATCAGATACTCACTGTGTTCGCGGCCGTCAAGATTGACCTGACGCAGATATTTACCCAGATTGGCCGTTTCCGCGACCAGTCGGTCGCCAAGATCGGCATCGGCTGACACTGCATCGTCTACGGCCGGGCGCAACGCGACGAGCAACCGAAACAGAATCGACAACCCCATCCCTGCAAGACTGGAGTGAAAAGCGGCGCCGATCCCGCCGAGGAGCCCACTGAGTTCACCTTGCAGATCGGCGTTGCCGACCTCGTCGAGCCCGATCACGATGCCGGCGAAGGTTCCGAGCATGCCAAGCGATATCAGCAGCCCCGGCGCTACCCCAACCAAGCGATGCGACGGTCCGTGGCGCACCAACACCACCAAGAAACCCGCAAAGGCGGCACCAATCAACCACAGGAACTGCCCTGCCAGGTTGAAGCTGAGAAGTTGGCCAACGATGGCGGAGAGCAGATCAGAGATCATGTGGGAGCGTTGCGCGCGGGCTAGAAGTACCCAGATGCCGCTGCAAATCTGACGCCAGAAAAATAGAACCCTACAAGTTATTGAAATTAAACATTATTCTCACTTACAACACTCTATCCAATTGCGGTTACCGCCGATCTCACGCCCAGACGGCAGCGACTCGCCACGTCGTTACCATCCCGTTCCGCTCGTGCAAGAGCCCGATTGCACAGTGGCTTGCGGCCCCAGAGCACTTGAAATGCGCAATTGAGCACAGACTCTCGGTGCATATCGGCTTCACACACTGATACAATGGGAGGATTTCCCAGATCAGGCCTAGCTGGCTGCCCGACGCCCAGACAACCGGATGTGCGTCGCCCGTGTCCGAACTGCTGCTATCGATTCGATTGTCGAGTCGGGCATAGGTTTGGTCTTTTGGCAGCATTAGACACAGATACGCCTGAACGCGAAAACCGCAACGCCGGCTTGGACGGCACCCGAACAACCTTACAAACTTGGCTCTGACATTCCCATGACCGACCTCACCAAGTACCGCAATATCGGCATCTTTGCGCACGTGGACGCTGGCAAGACCACCACCACCGAGCGCATCCTCAAACTCACCGGCAAGATTCACAAGATCGGCGAGGTGCACGACGGCGCGGCCACCACCGACTTCATGGAACAGGAGCAGGAGCGCGGCATCACCATCCAGTCCGCAGCAACCACTACGTTCTGGGATGATCACCGCCTCAACATCATCGACACCCCCGGGCACGTCGACTTCACCATCGAGGTCTATCGCTCGCTGAAGGTCCTCGATGGCGGCATCGGCGTCTTCTGTGGCTCCGGCGGCGTTGAACCTCAATCCGAGACCAACTGGCGCTACGCCAACGAGTCGAAAGTTGCGCGTCTGATTTTCGTCAACAAGCTCGACCGCATGGGTGCGGATTTCTACCGCGTCGTCAAGCAGGTTGAAGACGTACTCGCCGCACGTCCGCTGGTCATGACCCTGCCGATCGGCATCGAAGACGAATTCAAGGGCGTCGTCGATCTGCTGAGCCAGAAAGCCTACATCTGGGATGACTCCGGCGACCCGACAAAATACGTCGTCGAAGACATTCCGGCCGATATGGCTGATGACGCCGCGGCCTACCGCGAGCAGTTGATCGAAACGGCGCTTGAGGCCGACGACGAGCTGATGGAGCAGTACCTCGAGGGCGAAGAGCCCAGCATCGAGGGCATCAAGTCGTGCATTCGCAAGGGCACGCGCGAGCTCATGTTCTTCCCGACCTACTGCGGTTCGGCCTTCAAGAACAAGGGCGTTCAGCTCATCCTCGACGCGGTTGTCGACTATCTGCCGAACCCGGTTGAAGTCAACCCGCAACCCGAAGTCGACATGGAAGGCACCGAGACCGGTGAATTCGCGATTGTCGACCCCGCGCGCCCACTGCGCGCGCTCGCGTTCAAGATCATGGACGACCGCTTCGGCGCGCTCACCTTTACCCGTGTCTACTCGGGCACGATCAACAAGGGTGACACCGTTCTCAACACCTTCACCGGCAAGACCGAGCGCATCGGCCGTATGGTGTTGATGCACGCGGACAATCGCGAAGAGATCGACTCCGCACAAGCGGGTGACATCGTCGCGATCGTGGGCATGAAAAACGTCCAGACCGGTCACACACTCGCCGACGCGAAAAACCCCGCCACCCTCGAGCCCATGGTCTTCCCCGACCCGGTCATCTCGGTGGCTATTGCGCCCAAGGACAAGTCTGGCGCCGAGAAGCTCGGTGTCGCGATCGGCAAGATGGTTCAGGAGGATCCGTCCTTCCGCGTCGAGACTGACGAAGACTCGGGCGAGACCATCATCAAGGGCATGGGTGAACTGCACCTCGACATCAAAGTGGACATCCTCAAGCGGACCCACGGCATCGACGTCGAAGTCGGCAAACCGCAGGTGGCCTACCGTGAGACGATCACGGGTCGCATCGAAGACAGCTACACCCACAAGAAGCAAACCGGTGGCTCTGGTCAGTTCGGCAAGATCGACTACATCATCGAAGCTGGCGAAACCGGCAGCGGGTTCACCTTCGAATCCAAGGTGACCGGCGGTAACGTGCCGCGCGAATT
>CALDHJ010000401.1 GCA_937941555.1 uncultured Granulosicoccaceae bacterium
CGAGGAGGCAAGGGGCCTTGTTGCCAAGCTTGCATCACAGGAGGCGTTCATCCGCGCCGGTATCGATCGGCCTTTTCGACTGACTGAATTGACCTTCGAACTGCGTGAATCCGGTGATCGCACTGTCATCCATGTCAGCAGCCCGGAGCCTATCAGCGAGCCGTTCCTGAACTTTCTCGTGGAAGTGGGTTGGGCGCGCGGCAGTCTGGTGCGCGAATACACGGTCCTGCTTGATCCGCCGGTGTTTCTGGCCGAGCAGAGTACGGAAGTTGGTGTCACCGAAAGCGCGACTGTCGCCGCCGATGATCCGAGCCTGCCGCAGCGCATCGAACGCGTGGAATCGCAGGAACTGACTGAAGATGAGCTCGAGGCCGAGCTTGCCGCCGTCAACGCCGTTATCGGTGCCGAGGAAACGGCCGACGGTGCGGGTGAGCCCGTGGTAGAAGCGGCCGTTGAGCCGGCGCCGCAAGAGGTCGACGATCTGCTCATAGCAGCCGTTGAAGCCGATGATACCGGTGCGGCGTCCGAGCCTGCGATCATCGCTACTGCCGCGGGTCAGGACGATGTTCAGTACACCGAGTCCGTCCTCGAGGATATCGACTCGGTCGTCGCTGAACTCGATCGGCTCTTTGACGAGGCGGGTCTCGCCTCCGCGGGCGTCGCTGAACCCGCGACGGTAACCGCGGTTGCGACCGAGACCGCCACGGCACCTGAGCCCGCGTCGGAACCACAGAGCTCTGACGTGATCGGGCCTGTGCGGTCCGGGCAGACCTTGTGGAGCCTGGCGAAGGCCAATCGACAAAGCGGCGCGACGATCGAACAGACCATGATTGCGCTGCTGCGGCAGAACCCGGATGCGTTTGATGGCGATAACGTCAACGCGTTGCGGCGCGGTTCGATTCTGCGCATGCCGGCTCGCTCGGATGTCTCGTCGCTGAACGCAGCGGACGCCCGCGAACTCGTCGAAGCACAGCATGCCGCATGGCGGGCCTTGCGCGGTGACGGTGACAACACAACCTCGACGGCCCGGATCGAAGTCCCCACCGAGGCCGAAGAGTCGACTCAAACAGGTGCCGAGGACGACACCGCTGGGTCCACTGTGCCCGCGGATACGGGCGATGCGGCGGTTGCATCTGAAGGCGAGGCCGAAACGTCCGGAAGCGATTCACTGACAATCGTTGCGGCCCAACCGACCGACGGTGCCATCGGCGGCGGTGATGAAGAGAGTGCCGCCGCGGCTGCTCGGGTGAGCGAATTGGAACAGCAGTTGGCTGTGACGCTCGAGACGGTTGAAAGTGAGCGCCAGAACGCGGAAGAGTTGCAGTCCCGCGTGCTCGATCTCGAATCGGCCGTAGACAAGATGAACCGCCTTCTTGAAGTGCGCAACGCCGAACTCGAGCGTTTGCAGCAGCTCGGCGACGCGCAGTCTGCTGTTGAAGAGGCGGCTAATGCGCAGATCGAGAGTCTGCGTGCGGAGCTCGATTCAGCCAACGAGAAACTGCAGTCTTTGGTCGCCAGTGGCGACGAGCGACAAGCAGAGGCCCGCGCCCGAATCGATGCACTCCAAGCCGAGCTCGGGGCGGCCAAAGCCACCGCTGAGGCCGAAGTGGCTCGATTGACCGGTGAGGCCCAGGAAGCCAAGGCGGCAGCCGATGCCGAGGCCAAGGCAGCAGCCGAGGCCGAGGCCGCCGCGCAGGCGGCAGCGGACGCGAAGGCAGCAGCAGAGGCGAAGGCCGCTGCGGAGGCCGAGGCCGCGCGCGTTGCCAAGGAACTTGCGGAGGCTGCGGCGGCATCCGAGGCGGAGGCGTCAGCTGAGGCACAAGCACAGCGCCTTGCCGCAGAAGAAGCGCAGGCAGCACGTGATGCCGCAGCGGCAGAGGCCGAGGCACAGCGTCTGGCTGCAGCCGAAGCGCAAGCGGCGCGCGAGGCCGCTGAGGCAGAAGCCGCCAAGCCCTGGTACGCGCCGCTGCTCAACCCGCAGTACGCGACCTGGATTGGCGCCGGCTTTGCCGGATTGCTGTTCCTCTGGTTCCTGCTCGCGCGTCGCAAGCGCAACAACGAGTACGTTGAAGACATGGCCTTCGCCGACGTCGCCGAAGGCGCAATGGTTGAGACCGATGACGACATTGCCGATCAGACGCGCTACGACGACGACAGCATCGCTGACGAGTTGTCGGCAGATGCAACAACAGACGCGACGGTCGTGGCCGACAGTGTCACGGGAGCCGGTGCCGCAGCTGCTGGTGTGGCGGCAGCGGGCGTCGCAGCGGTCTCGGCAGCGACGTCGGATGACGATGACGTCACTGAACTGGTAGAGGACGAGTCGGAGTCAAGCGATCCGAACGCGGATGTGCTGGCGGAAGCAGATGTCTACTTGTCCTACGGACTTGCCGATCGCGCCGAAGAGTTGCTTGACGACGCGATCGACAAAGGGGCCGATGACGAAGTGCTGCACCACAAGCGTCTCGAAGCATTGTTCGCGAAGCAGGATGCCAGTGCATTCAGTGAGCGTGCGGAGACCTACAAGAACACCTTTGGCGATCAGACCGAGGGGTGGTCCCGCATTGCCGGTTGGGGCGCGGCGCTCGCGCCGAGCAGCGCGTTGTTTGCCGGGGCAGCCGCGGCAACCCTTGATGATGCCGCTGACGAGCTCGAAGCAACCGAAATTGTCGAGGTGGTAGACGAGGGCGGTCTGGTCAGTCAACTTGGCGATGACTTGTCGGACACCTCTGCCAGCCTGGGTGACGGTTTGAGCAGCGAGCTCGACAGTGCGTTCGACGGCACAGACGCCAGTCTGAGTTCTGCGGGAGACGCGCTGAGTGACATTGCCGCAGGCGGCGAGCTCGACGCGACTGCGGTGGTTTCAGGTCTGGAAGACTCGGTTGATCCACTCGACAGCACCGCCGAACTCACGCTTGCCTCGGACGACCTCAGTGGTTTCAGTGCGTCGTCCGGTCTCGACGACCTCGAATTGCCATCGCTTGACGACCTCGATGCTACCAATGCCGATGGCACTTTGGTTGATGGGAGCGCGACAGGCGAGTTCGAGCGCGTTCTGGACGAGACTGATGCCGACGGTGTCGAGCTCGGTGATCAGACGCTGGACATGGAGAAACTCGAGGCCGAGTTGCTTGAAACTGACCTCAGCGGAGACGTCGGTGGTTTGGCGGATGAGCTCGATTTCGGTGCCGCTGGGTTGTCGTTGGTGGACGACGACGAGCCTGCGGACATGACGGCAACCGGCGATGAAGTGGATACCATGCTCGATCTGGCACGTGCCTACATCGACATGGGCGACTTCGACAGTGCCGGCAGCACCCTCAAGGAAGTGATCGCCAGTGGCAATGCGAGCCAGGTTGAAACGGCGCGCACGCTGCAGAAACAGCTTGGCTGACAGCGACGCCAAGCCGGAAAGGGCGCCTCTGGCGCCCTTTTTTTGTTGCAGAGGCACTTCATGAGGCTCGCTGCTGCGGTCGAGTACAACGGTCGCCTGTTCTCGGGGTGGCAGCGACAGGCGCATGCGCCGAGTGTGCAGGCCGCGCTCGAGGAGGCGCTGTCGCGCGTCGCCGATCACCCGATCGAAGTCACTGCCTCCGGCCGCACGGATGCCGGTGTACACGCGGTCGCCCAGGTTGTGCATTTCGATTCCGAGGTCGAGCGCCCGCTGCACGGCTGGCGCATGGGCGCGAACACCCATCTGCCCGATGCAGTGTGTGTGCACTGGGTCGGCCACGTGTCGGCGGAATTCCATGCCCGCTACGACACACTTGATCGCTGTTACCGCTATGTCATCTTGAACCGAGCGACCCGCCCGGCGATTTCCAATGGACAAGTCACATTGGTGCGTGAGCCGCTTGACGCTACAGCGATGCACACCGCCGCGCAGGCCCTGATCGGCGAGCACGACTTCAGTGCCTTCCGGGCGGCGGGTTGCCAGGCGAAGCATGCGCGCCGGGAGCTGATCTCGATCGATGTCAGCCGGAACGGTGAGTATCTGGTGGTTGAGGTCGTCGGCAACGCCTTTTTGCACAACATGATTCGCATCATTGTCGGGTGTCTGGTCGATGTCGGGCGCGGTGAGCGAGATCAGGCTTACCCGGGCGAGCTGTTGCGCGGCCGGGATCGCACCGCAGGTAGTGTGACAGCGCTGCCCGATGGGCTGTATTTCGTCGGCCCGCGCTACGCAGCCGATACTGGCGTGCCGTCCTGGCGAGCGTCGACACCGTGCTTGATCGGCTGGTAGCCACGGCGGGCGGCGCTGCGCTGCCTTCGCAGGTCTGCAGAGCCCGGTCGAGCGCCTCTGCGCCGCGTCATCCGGTATACTGCGCGCGCCATGGAAAGAGCTCTCCCACGCCGCACCCGAGTAAAGGTTTGCGGCTTCAAACACACCGAGCAGGCTGTTGCTGCCGCGGAGCTCGGCGTCGACGCGATCGGTTTGATGTTCTACGAGCCGAGTCCGCGTGCTATCGATTTTCAACAGGCCGAGCGGATCTGCCAGGCGTTGCCGCCCTTCGTCAGTGTGGTGGCGCTTTTTCTCGATGCCGAAGCAACTCGGGTTACTGAGGCATTGAACGCTCTGCCTGTGTCGCTATTGCAATTTCATGGCACCGAATCACCGGCCTACTGTGAGCAGTTCGGCCGGCCCTACATCCGGGCCGTGCCGCGCGATCAACACGCACAGGCCGCCGCCTTTCAGAGCCAATTCGGGTCGGCTGCCGGATTCCTCTACGACAGCAACACGGCAGGTCAGGCTGGTGGTCTGGGAGAGACCTTTGCCTGGGCGGACGTGGAAACCACCGACGACAGGCCCCGGATTCTCGCAGGGGGACTCGACCCCGACAACGTTGCCGCCGGGATGCGGGCATTTGCACCGCACTCGGTTGATGTCAGCAGCGGTGTCGAGCGCGCCCGCGGTGACAAAGACCCTGAAAAAATTGCCCGTTTTCTCGCTGCCGTCGCGTTTGCCGACGCCGAGCGCAACCAGGAAATCAAACCATGAGCTGGTTCGACAAACTCATTCCTTCCCGTGTACGCACGGACGGGCAAGGAAAAGGCAACGTGCCCGAGGGCCTCTGGCTCAAGTGTGCGTCGTGCCAGGACGTCTTGTACCGCGCCGAACTCGAGCGCAATCAGGACGTCTGCCCGAAATGCGGCCACCACAGTCGCATCCGTGCGCGGGCGCGTCTGCTGCGCTTCCTAGATGCTGACAGCGGCGTCGAGATCGGTGCTGATCTCGAGTCGGTGGACATGCTCAAATTCCGCGACACGAAAAAATACCGCGACCGACTCAACGCGGCGACCAAGCAGACCGGTGAGAAAGACGCGCTGATCGTCATGCGTGGTTCGCTCCACGGCGAGCCCGTTGTCGCCATGGCCTTCGACTTCGCCTTCATGGGCGGGTCGATGGGCTCGGTTGTCGGTGAGCGCTTTGCCCGTGGTGCCGAAGCGGCGCTGGCTGACAACGCGCCGCTGATCTGTTTTTGTGCGAGCGGTGGGGCACGCATGCAGGAGTCGCTGTTCTCGCTTTTCCAGATGGCGAAAACCTCGTCCTTGCTTGCGCAGCTGGCAGACAAGGGTGTGCCCTACATCTCCGTGCTGACTGATCCGACTACCGGCGGTGTGTCGGCGAGCTTCGCGATGCTTGGCGACCTCAACGTTGCCGAACCCGGTGCGCAGATCGGATTTGCCGGACGCCGGGTGATTGAGCAGACGGTGCGCGAGACCCTGCCAGAAGGCTTCCAGCGCTCGGAATTTCTGTTGTCACACGGTGCCATCGACATGATTGTCGATCGGCGCGAAATGCGCGATCGCCTGGCGTCGATTCTGCGCATGCTGTGCAAACGGCCTGCGCTCGCGACGCCCGAGGCAGAAGACGCCGATGCCACGCCTGAAAATGCCTGATCTCGCACGATTGTCGTCGCGGGCGGTGATGTGAATCGGGCAGGGTGGTCGCGATGATTGCGGACAACCTGGATGACTGGCTCGCGTACCTTGAACAGCTCCACCCGACTCCCATGGAGCTCGGTCTAGAGCGTGTCGGCGAGGTGGCGCGCGCCATGGCGCTCGACCATTTCCGTTGCCCGTTGATTACCGTTGGTGGCACCAACGGTAAAGGGTCGACGGTCAGCTACCTCGAGAGCATTTACCGCGCGGCCGGTTACCGCACCGCCTCACAGCTCTCGCCCCATCTTGTGCGCTTCAACGAGCGTATTCGGCTCGACGGTGCCGAAGCGACGGACGCCGATATTCTGCGTGGTCTCGCGGCAGTCGAGGCGGCGCGCGGCGACACTTCGCTGACCTACTTCGAGTACACCGTGCTGGCAGCAGTGTGGTTGTTCCACGAATTGTCACCGGATGTAGTGATTCTCGAGGTGGGGCTCGGTGGACGGCTGGACGTGACCAACCTCTGGGACGCGGATGCGGTGATCGTGACCAATATCGGACTCGACCACCAGCGCTGGCTCGGCACCGACCGCGAGGCCATCGGGTACGAGAAGGCCCACATTGCGCGACGCGGACGACCGGCGTTCTGTGGCGACAGCGATGCGCCGCAGAGTTTGCGCGACCACTGGCGTGCGATCGGGGCGGAAGGTTTTTTCCCTGACGAAGACTTTTTCATCCGCGAACAGGGTGAAGACTGGTCCTGGTCTGATGCCAAAGACACGCTGGCTCTGCCATGCCCAGGCATGTCAGGCGGTTTTCAACTGGCCAACGCGGCGCCGGTTGTCGGGGTCGTACAGGCCCTGCAGTCACGATTGCCCGTGCCGGTTTCGGCGATTGCTGACGGTTTGCGCATCGCCCGCATTGCGGGTCGGTTGCAGCCGTACCGGGTGCGGGGAACCGACGTCATTCTGGATGTGGGCCACAACGCGTCGGCTGCCGACGCGCTGGCGCAGGCGCTCGCGGATGCGCCGGGCCGGCTGCTGGCGGTCAGTGCGGTCATGGCCGACAAGGACCTCGATGCGATTCTGTCGCCGCTGTGGCAGCTGTTCGATCGGTGGTTTCTAGGCGATATCGCGATGGACAGAGCCTTGCCAGCGGCCGACTACGCGAGCCAACTGGTCGCTCGCGGCGTAGGCAACGTACAATGCGCACCAGATCTGACGGCTGCGCTTGACGCTGCGCTCGAGGAGGCAGAGGGCACCGATACGGTGGTGGTCTTTGGCTCGAATTACACCGTTGCAGACGTGATCGAGGCAGTGACGGCTGCGGCCGACTGACACGCTTCTCACTGGGGAACCTGATCGACTGTGGAGAACTCTCTCAAACGCCGTGTTGTCGGCGCTCTCGTGCTGATTGCACTGGCCGTGATCATCGTACCGGCCTGGCTCGACGGTTCGGCGCGTCATCTTCGCGACGAAACCGCTTTTGTCGTGCCGTTGCCTCCGCCGAGCGCTGCCGAGGCGATTGATTCAGACACGGTGGGTCAGCCACTCGAGACCGCGGACGGCAGCATTGCCGTGGCGCCGGTCGAGTCCGTCAAGACCCTGGTACCACTCGATGTGCCGCAGGCCGAGGCAGTCACGGAGGTGCAGAGCGACGCTGACGGCGCGGAAAACACGGGCGGCAACACAGAACAGGCTGAAGTGGCCGAGCTCAAGCCACTGGCGTCGTGGATCGTGCAGGTCGGTAGCTTCGCCAGCGAGCCCAATGCCATTGCCATGGTTGATCGTTTGCGCGAGGGCGGGCTCGCGGCCTTCAAACGCGACTTCGACTCCAACGGCGAGATGGTGCATCGGGTGTTGGTCGGGCCGTACATTCGGCAGAGTGAAGCCGACAGCGTCAAGAGCACCATTGACGACAAGTACCAGTTGAAGTCATTCGTGGCGAGCTGGCGTGACTGAACGCCCGCGTGATCCGTCGCAAGAGGGAGTTGACCGATGCTCGAACTGATTCACCCCTTCAACTACGCCGACGTGTTCATTGTCTGTGTGTTGCTGATCAGCATGCTGATCAGCATGCGGCACGGCTTCATGCAGGAAGTGATTGGTCTCGGCTCGCTCGTGATCGCGTTCATCGTCGCCATGACCTACACCGAACAGGCGGCCGAGCAACTGCTGATGCCGCGCATCGAAAACCGCCAGGTGGCGCACGTGATTGCCGGCGTCGGGTTGTTTGCGGCGACCGTAATGGCCGGTGCGGCGATCAATTACATCGTGTCGAGTTTTTTCAAGCATGGCCCCTTGCGCAGCGCAGACCGACTGCTCGGCGCCATGTTCGGTCTGGCTCGCGGGCTTCTCATTGTCATGGTCCTGATTATCGGGCTCGCCATGACTGATACTCCCCGGGAGAGCTGGTGGCACAGTTCACAACTGATCCAGCGGATTCAGCCGGCTTCGGCGTGGTTGGTCCAGCAAATGCCCCCCGAGTTTGAAGATTTCGTTTTCTTTCCATCGCTGCGTTCCACGTGATCGCAGCTGCAAGGTAGATTCCCCATGTGCGGCATCGTCGGCATCATTGGATGCAGTCCGGTAAACAACGACCTGTACGAGGGGCTGCTGTTACTTCAGCACCGCGGACAGGATGCTGCAGGTATCATGACCGGCGACACCGACGGTGTAGGCAAGGTCTATATCCGCCGCGGTGTGGGTTTGGTTCGCGATGTCTTCCGACAGGAACACATGGAGCGCCTGCGTGGCACCATGGGCATCGCCCACTGCCGTTACCCGACGGCAGGAACCAACTCGGGCACCGAAGCGCAGCCGATGTATGTCAATTCGCCCTACGGCATCGCGCTCGCGCACAACGGCAATCTGACCAATGCCGCCGAGTTGGGTGCCGAGCTCTACCGCAGCGATCTGCGACACATCAACACCCGGTCTGATTCGGAAGTGTTGCTCAACGTGTTCGCGCACGAGCTACACCAGCAAATCGACTCAACGCATTTAAACCACCAGCAAGTCTTCGCAGCAGTCGACTCGGTCCACGAACGTTGCCGCGGTGGTTTTGCGGTGGTGGCGATGATTGCCGGGCGTGGATTGTTGGCGTTTCGTGACCGCCATGGCATTCGGCCGCTGGTGCTCGGCAAGCGGGTTGGCAGCGACGGTGAAGAGTATATGGTCGCGTCCGAAACCGTTGCGCTCAAGGGTCTGGGCTACAAACCCGTGCGCGATCTCGAGCCGGGCGAGGCCATCTATATCGAAGCCAGTGGCGCCCTGCACAGCCACCGCGTGCCGACCAATATTCCGTTCACACCCTGTGTTTTCGAACACGTCTACTTTGCAAGGCCTGATTCCACGATCGACGGTATCTCCGTCTACCAGGCGCGCATGCGCATGGGGATCAAACTTGCAGAAAAGATCGAGCGTGAATGGCAAGGGCACGACATCGATGTCGTGATCCCGATTCCGGAGTCGAGTCGAACTGCAGCCCTGGAACTCGCGCAGAAGTTGAACATTCCCTACCGCGAAGGCTTCGTCAAGAACCGCTACGTGGGGCGGACTTTCATCATGCCTGGTCAGCAGGTTCGACGAAAATCGGTTCGACAAAAGCTCAGCAGCATCAACGAAGAATTCGCTGGTAAAAACGTACTGCTGGTAGACGATTCGATCGTGCGCGGCACGACGTCGGAGCAGATCATCGAAATGGCCCGCGAGGCGGGTGCGCGTCGCGTCTACATGGCCTCGGCCGCACCGCCGGTCAAGTTCCCGAATGTCTATGGCATCGACATGCCGACGCGTGAAGAGCTGATTGCCAACGAGCGCGATACCGATGACATCTGCCGCACCATCGCGGCCGACCGTCTGATTTTTCAGGACGTGGAGGATCTCATCGAGGCCGTTCGGGGCGAGAGCACTATCGAACAGTTTGAAACCTGTTGTTTCACCGGTGAGTACGTCACAGGTGATGTCGATGAGGCCTATTTCGATGCCCTGCGCAAACGCCGCAAAGACGGTTCAGACGGCCAGGAGAAGGCCGAGTCGGTCGACATCGTCTGAGATATTTGCCCGCGCACTCGCGCGGACTGGGATCAACGACTGCCGGGGATAGCGCGATTGCGCGCGGGTGGGGCAGCGGCTTCGCGCGGCAGCGCGTTGGCCTCTACGGTCTGCACTGGCGTATTGCGCGGTCGCGGTGTGACGCGTTCGGTCTCCAATGTCAGCCTCCACGCGCCCTTGCGCAACGCCCAATACTGCGTTTTGACGCTCTTGTCCTCATAGCGGGTGGAGCGATAGTGCTGCTTGAAGCGCACCTCGGCGACGGGAGTGCCATCGATGTCCTCGAACATCAGCATTTCACGCTCGGACATGTCGATTTCGATGGCGGCGTTGCGGCGAGCGATTTGACGTTTGCGCTGTTCGAAGCCGCGGCGCGTCAGCTGGTCGTTGCGAAACTCGGCGTCATGCAGAGACATGAACCTATCCATGTCGCCCTCGCTCCAACTGCGGCGCCAGAGCTCGAGCGTGTCGTGCAAGTCCTGGCGCATGCTGGCGAGGGTGCTCTGATCGACCCAGTTGATCGAGTCGACCATGATCACCGGGGTCGCGCCGGCCGTGCTCCAGGCGTTCAGGCTCGGCATCACGCGGTTGCTTATGACAACACACCCCATGGAATCTCGTGGTGGCCGGGCATAACTGTCGCGAGGCTGGCCGTGAATCCAGATGCCGTAACCGGTGCGCCCGTGGAATTTGTCCCAGGCGTTCGGGTAGTCCAGCGGCAACGCGCCGTGCCCGTAGAGTTCGGGCAATTCCTCATCGGGTAGAAACGGCTGTATTCGGTACAACCCGATCGGAGTGCGGTTGTCGCCTTCGCGTTCTTTGCCGGTACCGGACTTTCCAATCGTCACGTAGTGGTCGCCGTCGAGCTGCAGTTGCCCGGCGCGGTGCGAATAGAGGTACAGGCGATTCGCCGTGAGGTCGACCATGACAAGGGTGTCTGTGTGAGGGCCGAGCTCAAGCAGATTGGCTGGCACGCGGTCGAGACTTTGCGCGATATTGCGTTGACCGGCGAAACGCTGCCTGGCCTCTTCAGCGAGCGCTGACAACCCGTCTCCGGGCACATCGAATACGCTTTGTTGGCCGACCAATTGGGCCATGACATCCGCGCGCACGGCATGCGCCAGCTGAAAGGTCGGGTGCTCGTCGATCAAAGTGTCGAGCTGCAGCAAAGCGTCATTGAGCTGACCAGCCCGAAGCATTTCGAGTCCTGCAGCCAGGCTCGCCTCTGCAGGGTCACGCAATTCTCGGGCTTGCGGTTTGTTCTCCGCAGCCGCAACGTTCGGGGTGGTTAGCGCCAGACACAACACCGCCAGGGCTGGCATGAGTTTCAGAGGTCTGACAGGATTTTCCATTGGTTGCTGGCGTTTCGTTGCAACAGCACGTTGCGCACGCGTTGGGTATCTGATCGGGGGTCATGCAGGCTGAATGCCACCACACTCAGGGTGTCGTTCACGCGGAGCGCCTGGACGAGCTCTGCTCGCGGCGCATAGCGTGGCGAATCGGCAAATGCGCCCAACACTTCGAGTTGCCAGGCGGCGCGAGAGTTCCCGTTCGGCGGTGCATAGGCCGGGGTGTAGAGCCCGAGGAAGCCGGCGGTATCACGGTCGCCGAGCGCGCGCCCGTAGTCGGACACGAAATCTGCAATGGCGGCCAGTTCTGTTGGCGAAGCGGCTGTCTCTTTCGGTGACGCTGTGTGCTTGGAGATCAACCAACGCAGTGCGGGTGTCGCGGGTTCGTCGGATTCGCCGAGCGCCTTGTTGAGCGATCTGGCCGCTTGAACGGCGCGCAGTGCCTTGACGTTCTCGAACGCCGCTGCCGCGACCGGGTGAGCTGCAATTGTGGCTTCGAACTTTGCGATAGCGCCGTCCAGATCGCCCTGGCGAGCCTTGAGTACGGCGAGATTGTGGTCGGCGATTCGGAACGTCTCGGACGCGGGCTCTGCCGTACTGAGCACGTCATCCAATGCCGCCCTGGCGTCGCTCAATCTGCCAATTTCGTAGGCCTGCGTCGCCGACTCGAGTGTCGAGGCGTGGATCGAAAAAGACGTTAGAAAAGTCAGTAGACACAGCGTGAACCACATCGGGAGGCGTCGCTTGGGCATGTAAACGGGCTTCAGGAAGGTGGCGAAGAGCACAGAGAGTAGGGCGTGGGCAGTTGTTCGGAAAGGTTTTTTTTGCCAATCTATAGCGGACTTGAGCGCCGATTTGACCTATCAGCTTGCGGGCGCGTGAGAAATGCCGCTAAAGCGACGCCTGAGCACCGTTTTCGATTCTCCTGCTGTCGCGTTCCCTGCCACAGAACCGCTGAGTTGTGTGGCACTGGCCCACTTTGGAGAGTGATTGATGACGGACAATTCCGGTTTGAATCCCCACGCCTGGCGTGCCGAGACGCTGGCCCTTCGTGCGGCCCCGCTGCGCACGGAAGAGCGAGAACACAGCGAGGCCATTTTCCCGACATCGAGCTTCGTCTTTGACGGAGCGGCCGATGCCGCTGAGCACTTCTCGTCTGGCGGCGTCGACGACAATGTCTACTCGCGGTTCACCAACCCCACCGTTCGCGCTTTCCAGCAGCGCCTGGCCGCACTTGAAGGTGGCGAAGCCTGTATCGCCACGTCCTCCGGCATGGCGGCGATCATGACGCTGTGTCTGGGTGTCCTCAAGCAGGGTGATCATGTGCTGGCCGCACAAGGCATGTTCGGATCGACAACGGCTCAGCTCACGCGTTACATGCCGCGCTGGGGGATCGACGTCGATCTGGTGCCGCTGGCCGATGCCGAGGCCTGGCGTGCAGCAATGCGGCCGAACACCCGCCTGCTCATTGTCGAAACGCCGACGAACCCCATGATGGAAGCAGCCGACATCGCGGCGCTGAGCGACATCGCTCACTCAGGCGGCGCATTGCTGGCTGTGGACAATTGTTTTTGCACGCCAGCTTTGCAACAGCCGCTTGCCCTCGGGGCCGATGTGGTGCTCCATTCGGCGACCAAATACCTCGATGGCCAGGGCCGCTGTGTCGGCGGGGCGGTGGTAGGGCGCCACGACCTCATCGACACAGAGCTGTTCGGATTCATGCGCAGTTTCGGCGCGTGCATGAGCCCTTTCAACGCCTGGGTGTTTCTCAAGGGCCTCGAGACCTTGCCACTGCGCATGCGTCAGCACTGTGAGAACGCCACGGCACTCGCCAACTGGCTGGTATCTCACGACAGTGTTGAACAAGCGATCTATCCCGGATTGCCGGAGCATCCACAACATGCGTTGATCGCCCGGCAGCAACTCGCGTCCGGCGGCATGGTGTCTTTCGTAGTGCGTGGTGGACAAGCGGCGGCGTGGCGGGTCATAGACCGCGTCAAGCTGATGTCGGTAACCGGCAACCTCGGGGACGCGCGAACGACGATCACACACCCGGCGACCACCACGCACGCGCGCCTCAGCGATGAACAACGTGCGCAGGCCGGCATTGTGGGTGGCTTGCTGCGGGTATCGGTCGGACTCGAGCACCCGGATGACATCCGCGCTGATATCGAGCAGGCCCTTGCCGGGTGACAGTCCGCTGAGATTGCCGAGCTGAGAACGGTTTGGCTGCTGAGCGCGGAATCGGGTATTTTCCGGGCAGAATTACCAAATTGTGACTGCGCTGCCGGAACACCAAAGGCCTTCACGCAGCGGCCGCTATAGCGGTCACGGATCTCTTTCTCGCGCGCAGCGCTCAAGCCGATGTCAAACAAAGTCCCTTCCGATTCGCTCAAGCGTGTGTTCCTTCTGAGCTTTCTGATCGTCTGCACCTGCGGATTGGCCATGTACCTCATTCCCACTGTCATGTTGGGGATGACGATCGAGTTCACCGGACCGCGCCACGACGGCTATCTCGAACTGGCAACCATGCTCGCCAGTGGCGAGGGCTTCCGATTCGAACCGGGCGGTGATCCGGTTATGCACCGACCGCCTCTGTACCCGATCCTGTTGATTCCGGCGACTTTTTTCCCGGTTGGCTGGCAGGAAATGGCTGTCATCAGCCTGAACAGTGTGCTTGCTGGCATCAGTTGCATGATGTTGATGCTCTTGTCGATCCGGCTCTTCGGTTCTCACCGGGTGGGCTACACCGCAGTGGCGCTCTACCTGGTCAGCCCTTGGTTGTATCGGTTGGTGTCCTTGCCACACACGGCACTGCTGCAGTCGACGTTGTATCTGGCATCGGCAGTCTTGTTGATGAGCATGGTATTCGGTGACCGACACGGCCAGCCGCTCAAATCCGTCCGGTTTCGCCGCGCGGCGCTTGCCTATGGCGCAGTAGGCGGTCTGCTGACCCTGACACACGGCGTCGGCTTTCTGGTGTTCGGTGTCACGTGGTTCGCGTTGACTGTCTATGTGGCCCTGATCGCGCCGCGGTCCACCCGGTCTGGCCGTGCCACCGCGATGCTCGCATCAGCGTGTCTGGCGGGTGTTATAGCGGCCCCTTGGGTGATTCGCAATGCGCTCGTTCTGCCCGTAACGGTGCCGGTTACAACGGGGGCGAGTTTCAACTATTTCATGGGCAATGTGTATTGGAATCTCGGCGGTCACGACAACGACATCGAGCGCTCCCTGCAGGACAACGCCTTGCGCGCTGGTGGTGTGGACAAGGCGGCTTCAGATGCCATGCGCTTCTGGGGCGTGATGGACCCGACGGATGAATCCGCGTTGGCGACCAGCATGCGGGAACACATGTTGGCCAACCCGATGACGGTGTTGGAAAAATCGCTGTGGTCGCTGGCTGACAACTTCGTACCACTTACGCATCTCGTGTACTGTCAGTTTCGCGAAGCCGCCAGTTGTGCAGGCAGCAATGTTGTCAGCCGCCTGCACCAGTTCGGGCTGAGCTTGTATTATCTGGCATTGATTGCGCTGGCGACAGTGGCCGTGGTGCGAGGGCGTCAGCGCGGGCCTGCGCTGGTGATGTTTGCACTGGGTGGGCTACACATCGGGCCCTATTTGCCGCTGGGTCAATGGGCTCCACACGGCATCTACGGTCTCAGCGCCGTGTTGTTGCTGATCGTCTTTTCAGCGGCGTCGCTGTTGCAAGTGCCGCCCAGATCGGGCGGTCACTGAAAGCCGCCGTACTTCAGGAGTCGCCTCGCGGGGGCTCTGACGGTGGCGTATCGCCTTCAGCTGCATCGTCGTCTTCTTCGATATGTCGACCGAGGTAGAGCGCCTGGCCGAGGATGAAGACGACGGTCAGGCCGAGCAGACCGAACAGCTTGAAATTGACCCAGAAGGCTTCTCGCTCGGCAGCGGTTTGGCACAACGCGAGCGCCTCACCGGTGAAATCCGCCTCACAATCAAAGGGGTCGAGTTGCTCGGCTGAGACGGTTGGCACCGCGGCGCGCAAAGCGTCCTCAGCATTGAGGTAGTGCTTGGCCACAACCAGGTTGGCGAAACCGCTGAGCACGAAAAAGCCGACCCAGATCCAGTTCAGGCGTGACCAGACCACGCTTGGCAAGCTGAGTTGGCCGTCCAGCAGACGTTGCACGAGTGGCTTGCCGAGTAGTGAGCTGCCGAGAAAGACTGCTCCGAATAGCCAGTTGATCAGGGTGGGCTTCCACATCACGAAGGCCTTGTCCTGCAACCACAACGTCAGGCCGCCCATCACACTGATCACCGCCAGCGACACCAAGTGCATGCGTTCGATCTTGCGGTGTTTGATCCAGCCGATAGCGACCATCACCACAGAGGCCACAATCGCCACGGCCGTGGCGGCGTAGATGCCGTAGAGCTTGTAGGCCACAAAGAACAGGACGATGGGGAGAAAGTCGTAGAGGAGCTTCATGCGTAGAGCGGATTGTGAGAGGTGTCTAATTCTATCTGCATTTTGCGCGGCTACCGGTCGATTTCCCGATGCGCTGTGGACTCGCACGGATAGGGTGATTGAAGCAGGCGTGTGATACTGGCGCAGGTCTACGCCAAAGCGAGCTGCCGTGAGCCAGTTCTTTGCCATCCACCCCGATAACCCACAGCGACGGTTGGTACGCCAAGCGGTGTCGATCGTGCAGGCGGGCGGGGTCATCGCCTACCCGACGGACTCCTGCTATGCGCTCGGCTGTCATATCGGTGACAAGAACGCGATGGGCCGCATGGCGCGTATTCGCGCCTTGGACAAAGCGGACAACTTCACTCTCGTATGCCGGGACCTCAGTGATCTGTCGACCTACGCCCGTGTCGACAACGCGATCTATCGGGTGCTCAGGGCTCATACGCCCGGTCCCTACACCTTTGTGCTGCGCGCGACTGCAGAGGTGCCACGCCGTTTGCAACACCCCAAGCGCAAGACCATCGGCTTGCGCGTTCCCGAGCACGCCATCGTCAGCGCGCTGCTCGAAGAGCTCGATGAGCCCTTGCTGAGCAGCACCTTGCGATTGCCCGGTGATGATCTGCCGCTGACCGATCCCGAGGAGATGCGCGAGCGCCTGCGGCACAGTGTCGACCTTGTCATCGACGGTGGGGCTTGCGGGATCGAACCAACGACCGTCGTCTCGTTTGAAACCGGCCAGGCTGTGGTTGTGCGCGAAGGACGCGGGGATGCGGCGGCGTTTTACAGCTGACGGCGCCGGCCCGAGATGACGTATAATTGGCGAAACCATTCGTCAGGTTCCGCCATGGACCCCGCGCCACCCGAGAGCGCAGATCAGACCCCGACGCCCGAGGCGACCGACACGCCGGTTCAGGCGCAGATCCCGCTGGCCGTGGTGCGTGGCGAACGGCTCATGGAGCTGCCGCGCGACCTGTACATTCCGCCGGACGCACTCGAAGTGATACTCGAGGCTTTCGAAGGGCCTCTCGACCTGCTGCTCTACCTGATCCGCAAGCAGAACCTCGATATTCTCGATATCCCGATCACCGTCATCACGCGCCAATACATGGCGTATATCGAGATGATGGATACGCTTCGGCTGGAGCTTGCGGCGGAATACCTCGTGATGGCTGCGATGCTCGCCGAGATCAAGTCGCGCATGTTGCTGCCGCGCCCTGAAGAAATAGAAGACGAGGACGACCCGCGCGCCGAACTCATCCGCCGTTTGCAGCAGTACGAGCAGATCAAGGGCGCAG
>CALDHJ010000402.1 GCA_937941555.1 uncultured Granulosicoccaceae bacterium
CCAGGTGTGTCCGGTCGAGGCCTTGAGACTGAATTCCGGGTCCTCGAGCACCCATTGCAGCGCGTTGCCGAGAATGCCGCGGCTGTCGAGCATCCAGAACAACACAAGTGAACCGATCAAGGGTGTGACCACGAACGGCAACAACGAGATGAAAATCGCAACCCCTTTGAAGCGTTGGTGCAGCGCGTTGATCGACAGCGCGATCACCAGACCGAAGATGATCACGAGCGGTGTGACGATGGCGGTGAAGGTCAGCGTGAACGCCATGGCACGGTAGAACGGCAGGTTGTTGAGCTTGCCGAAGAAGTCACCGAGGCCGGCGCGGTCTGCCCAGGCCGTCGCGACTTCCTGCACCGCGAAGTGTCCGCGGTCCATGTAGATATCCAGACCAACGAATTTGCCCAGCGGCTCCGCCTCGCGAATCTCGGCGGTGGCATCCTGGTCGATCGTCGTCTCCTGCTTGCACCCGAAGGGCCCGCAGTTCTCGACCGTGACCAACACGGCTTCGTGTGGCGTGTGCAGCGACTGCACGACGACAGACACGATCGGCAATGCGATGAACAGCAGCATGGCCAGACCAGTCGGTGCAAAGAACCCTGCGAAAGTACTGTGTCGCATCCGGTGTCACATTGATCAGCATGTTGAAAGGCGCCGTCCGGGGATACAGTCCCCGAACGGACAAAGGGCGAATCGAGCGCCGGGTGCCGCCGACGCGGCACCCGGCACGGGGATTACAGGAAGCCCTTTTCTTTGGCCGCTGCGGTGTAGGCCGCTTCGACGTCAGCGAGCGCCTGCTCTGCGCTTTCCTTGCCCTGCATGAAATCGCTGAGCTCGGCACCGAGCGCGGTGTGCATCAGACCCATGTACGGCAACATCGGGTACGGGATGGTTTCCGCTTGCGCTGCGTCGAAAACGCCTTTGGCGGCATCGGTCGGCTGGTAGCCGTCGACCAACCACACGGCGAGTGACATGGTCTCGTCGTTCAGCATCTCCGGGCGGATCGCGTGGGTCAGCGAAACGAAGGTCGCTTCAGCTTCTTCATCACTGATGTTCTTGGACACGGTCCAACCGTCCCACCACAACGTGGACGCCGGCGTGTCGCCACCGCCGACGGTCATCGGACCCGAGATGGCAAAGCCATCTACCACTTCCTGCGGCACACCGTCTGCCTCAACCAATGTGGCTGCGCGCGAACCCCACATGTTCATCAAGGCCACGTTGCCCGCGCGGTATTCTGCGTTAGTGGCATTGGAATCATGGGTGAGGAAATCCGGGTTCATGTACTCGGACAGGGCTTTCATCATCTCGAGCGTCTTGATGCCCGCTTCGGAATTAACGGTCGGTGCGGCACCGCCATCTTCGAAATGAGAGCCACCGAAGCCGAGGAACATATTGTTGAATTCCTGCGCGAGGTTCCAGCCGGCCTTGTAGGCCCCGCCGACCGGGTTATCCATGATGCCCTTGTCGCGGATCATCTTCGCGGCTGCGAGCATGTCTTCGTAGGTCGACGGCGGTTCGACACCGATCTGCTCGAGCACGTCACTGCGGTAGACGAGGTGCTGTGCGTTGGCCATGAATGCCACTGCCATGACCTGGCCGTTGACGGTGATCAGCTGGTTCTTCTTCAAGCCCTGGCCGTGCTTTGCCACCAGGTCGTCAAGCGGACGGATGACGTCTTCGTTCATCAACGTCACGATGGACGAGTTGGCGACGATGGCGCTGGTGAACTCGGCCGGGTTGCCCTGCATGCCGGGCAGGTTGATTTTCTGGTGGTCGGCGGTCAGATTAGTCTTGACCTCGCCGCCCGTGCACTCTTGCGCACCTGCGCCCACGGTTTGAATAGCGGGGAACTCGTTTCCGACAATGCTCACGCGCGCGCCGATTTCACAGGCGTAGGCAGTTGTCATGCTGGCTGCAAGCGTCAGGGCTCCAACAGCAATGCGTTTGACTGACATAGTCACTTCCTCTTTGGCGAAAAAACGGATTGCCGGCCGTGGCCATGCATCCTGTGTTGTGCCACCCATTCCCGGGCAGCAATTACATTGGGTACCTCTGAACGGGTCACAGTCGAGTGCGAGACAAGACGAGAGGGAATAAAAAAGCGGAGTTTACGTGCAGTAAATGAGCATTTTTTGATTCACTCTCAACGCAGTATCGCGGGGCAGGCCTTCCTGCCGAATGTGGCCTGTTCAGAGGTACCCTAAGCAACGCGCAGCCTCTCGCCGCTAGTTGCATCAAACCAATGTCGGCTGGCCTTCGGCACCGCAATGCCAACGCCCTGCCCGATGTCGATTCGAAAATCCTTGGCAGCTTTCACGGCCAGCAATTGGCCGTTGATCCGAACCGAGATCATGGTGGCATCACCGAGCAGCTCCATCGCGTACACGGGTGCTTCGATTTCACCTTCACCCGGCGCGACAATAGTCGCGTCTTCGGCGCGAAAGCCAAGCGTGGCGCTACCTGCCTGAACCGCGACGTCCGTGAAGCGGCACCCCTGCGCGCGAAACTCCGCGTCGACGACGTCGCCTTTCAGAAGGTTCATGGCCGGTGACCCGATAAACCCGGCGACAAAGGTGTTCGCGGGTTGGTCGTAGATGTCAGTCGGGCTGCCGACCTGCTGGATCACGCCCTTGTCCATGACGACAACACGATCCGCAAGCGTCATCGCCTCGATCTGGTCGTGGGTCACGTAGACGGTGGTCACGGCGAGCTCGTGACTGAGATTCTTGATCTGTGCGCGCGTCGAGACCCGCAACTTGGCGTCGAGATTGGAGAGCGGCTCGTCCATCAGAAAGACGTTGGGCTCGCGCACGATCGCGCGCGCGAGTGCTACCCGCTGGCGCTGGCCGCCGGAGAGCTCGGCCGGTTTGCGGTGCAGAAAGTCATCGAGCTCGACCATCGCCGACGCCCGGCGCACCCGCTCGTCGTGGGTGTCGGTGTCGACCTTGCGGACCTTAAGCGGGAAGCGGATGTTCTCGTAGACGTTCATGTTGGGGTACAGCCCGTAGGACTGAAACACCATCGCCACATCCCGGTCTTTCGGCTCAAGCTCGTTGACCCGGTGTTCGCCGATATGAATGTCGCCACTGGAGGCGTCCTCGAGCCCGGCGATCATGCGCATGGTCGTGGTCTTGCCGCAGCCGGACGGGCCGAGAAGCACCAGAAACTCGCGGTCTGCGACGTCGAGATTGAAGTCTTCGACACCAATGAAATCGCCCCAGCGCTTGCACACATTTTTCAAGGTGACAGAAGCCATGTGCAACAATCCCAACCCGTAGCCAAGAACAGTATCGGCTTACACTGACACAGAATGAATACGTATGCAACGCCCATGCGATAGGGCATTAACGGCCCGGTAACCGCCCCATGACCGACACCCGACACCGCGTCGTTGACGCCCACCACCATCTCTGGAACCCGGTCTCGAATGGCCCCGACATCGGTTATGTCTGGCTGCGCGACATCGGAGCCGCGAAGACCTTTGGTGACCCGACCCCGATCCAGCGCGACTACCTGCTGGACGAATTTCGCGCCGAATCGCAACAACACACCCTGATCGGATCGGTGCACGTGCAGGCCGACGGCGCCATCCCCGACCCCGTTGCGGAGACGCAGTTCGTTCAACGGGCCGCAGACGCGAGTGGCTTTCCGATCGCAATCGTGGGCTTCGTGAACCTCAGCTCATCAACAGCCGAATCGACCCTTGATCGCCACCGCGAACACGCGGGGTTCAGGGGAATTCGGCAGATTGTCGCCCACCTGCCCGAGCGGCCTGACATCAGCTTCAGCCCTCGCGAACTGCTCGACGATGCCGGTTGGCGCGACCGCTTCGGGCTGCTCTCCGAGCGCTCGCTGAGCTTCGATCTGCAAGCCTATCCGGAACAGATGCCACGCTACGCCGAGTTCTTCGCTCAGCACCCCGAGGTGCCGATCGCGATCGACCACTGCGGCTGCCCCTGGGCACAGGACGACGCGGGCCTGACACGCTGGCGCCAAGGCATCGAATGCCTCGCCGAGCTGCCACAGGTCGCCATGAAAATCAGCGGACTCGGGATGTACAACCGTGAATGGAACCGCGACAACACCGCCCGCGTGCTCGACTCTCTGCTCGACGTATTCGGACCCACGCGACTCATGTTCGGCAGCAACTACCCGGTCGACAAATTGGCGCGTCTCTACGACGCCACCTTGGGCGATGTTGTCGCGCTGGCACGGGAGCAGAGCGAGGCTGCCGTGGCCGCGATCTGCCAGGACACTGCCAGCGCGTTCTACCGGCTCTGAGCTTCCAAAGGAACTGCGCGCTCCATTCTGATAGCCTCACGAAGCGGGCAACGGCCCGTTCGAGATGATTGATGAGACAAGTGACATGACACGAGACATCTGGACCTACTGGAACGGCGATT
>CALDHJ010000403.1 GCA_937941555.1 uncultured Granulosicoccaceae bacterium
GATTACCAGCAGGTCGTCGCCGCCCTGAAGCAGCAGCGGGTTGCGGTGATGCAGTGACAACATCAAGGCCCAGCACACGCCCGCTGCGATCACGCTGCGGTAGCCCACCAGCAACAGAACTGCGGCAAGTGCGGTCAGCACGAAGAGACCGATCTGCAGCACAGCGCTGCCCGACAGCGCGTGTACCGACCACAGTCCACTGCCCTGCACCGCGTTCAAGGCGTGCAGCGGCAATACACCGGCATCGGTGTAGAACGCGCGAAGATCGAACGAGCGCCAGAACAGATCCGCCAACACCGACACGGCGAGACCAACACGAAACAGCGCCACAGACCGTAAGTCGAGCGAAAAGACTCGCACTACGGCTGCGACAAGCGGAGCCGGAATCAAGTGTTCACCCTCGTGTGATCGACCTGTCGAGCATGGCAGCTCGAATCGATTCTGTCAGGCAGGCAGCAGCTGCCAAGCCATCCAGAGCGCAAGAACAGCAAGCCATGTCGCTGACAGCCGTTGCGTGAGTCGCCAGCGCTGCGGTTCGCGCAAGGCCGCCGACAACCGCGCCGCCATCACGGCCTGCCCGACAGAGACCAGCGTACCGGTGAGGAGAAACAGCGCACCGAGTAACAAGTAGGGCGAAGCGTGCGTGGCATGATCAGGGTGTACGAATTGCGGCATCAGCGCGACGAAGAACAAGGCGACCTTGGGGTTGAGCAGATTCGTCACTACCGCCTGCACGAACACCCTCAGGCCGGCCGCGGAGTTTGCCGCCTGCAGCGTGCGCACCCCGTGATCTGCGGAACGCCACAGCTGCACGGCGATGACGCCCAGCCACGCCACCCCCGCCCCCTGTACCAGCAGGAACACTCGGGGCTCCGCGATCAACAGACTCGAGAGACCGAAAGCCACCAACAGGCATTGGATGACACTGCCGCAGGATATGCCGATCGCCGAGAGGATACCGACGGTGCGGCCGCCGGCGAGAGTCCGTGCCACGACAAAGGCCGTGTCTGCGCCGGGCGTGAGGTTGAGCAGCAACGCGCTGGCGACGAACACGCCCAGACTGTGAACACCCGCATCACCCCACACCGTGCATCAGTTTCCGAGCGCGCGGTCCATTTCCGGGTCCACCCACCAGGTCGACAACCAGCCAACTGCGATCGACGGCGGCGTCGCGGGTTGGCCGAACCGATTGCGCCAGGCGATCAGCTCTCGGTCGCGAAAGTAGGTTGGCACCGCGTAGTGGTTCCAGAGCAATACCCGATCGAGCGCACGCGCATTGGCGAGCAGCGTCGGCTTGTCGGGGGCGTCGACGATCTGCTCGATCAAAGCGTCGACCGCCGGGTTGCGAATACTGGACGAATTGCCGCCGGCTGTGTCAGCGGTGCGAGAGTGGAAGTAGCTGAACAGCAACTGATCCGGTGGCGGGTAGAAATAGTATCCCCCTACCCAGAGATCGAATTCTTTCTGTTGAATGCTCGACTGCCACTGCGCCGCGTCGATCAGGCGAATGCTCGCGTCGATTCCGACCGACTTGAGAGCATCGAGGAAAGGCGTTGCCAGACGCACGCGCTCCGAGCGGGCGGTCATCAGTTGAACCTGCAACTGCTCACCGTCGGCGTTGCGCATCTCGCCGTCGCGCTGCTCCCAGCCAGCCGCCTTGAGCAGTTTGATGGCACTGCGCTTGCCGCGCCGATCGCGGCCGCTGCCATCGCTGACCCGTGGCACGAAGGGTTGATCGAACACCTCTGCAGGCACGGCATCTCGCAAGGGTTCGAGCACGGCGAGCTCGGCCGCATCGGGCAGCCCGCTCGACGCGTACTCGGTGTTGGTGAAGTAGCTCTTGATGCGTGAGAACTGGCCGAACAGCAAGCTGCGCTGCAAGGCTTCGAAATCGTAGAGCTCGGCGATCGCCTGACGCACGCGACGGTCCTTGAAAGCCGGGCGTTCGAGGTTGAAGAAATAGCCCATCATGCCCGACGGCAGACGAGACGCCCGAGCTTCCCGCACGATCGCGCCCTGCTCCGCGAGCGGAAAGTCATACTCCTGCTCCCAGCGCTTGACACTGAATTCATCGCGAAAATCGACCTTGCCGGCCTTGAAGGCCTCAAAGGCAGCGGTCGCATCCTTGTAATAATCGACCACGATCTCATCAAGGTGATAGAGCCCCTTTGCCACCGGAAGGTCGCGCGCCCAGTAGTCGTCTACGCGCTGGTACACGATCTGTCGCCCACCTTCGACTTGAGAGACCCGATAGGGACCGCTTGCGAGAGGTGGTTCGAGCGTGGCTCGGGTGATGTCGCGATCACGCCACCAGTGCACCGGTAGTGGCGAGGAATCGGCGGCCACCATCAGCGGCTTCATGCTGTGCGAGGTGTTGAAGTGGTATTTGACGGTGCGGTCATCAAGTGCTTCAGCGCGTTCGACCTGATCGTAGGCGGCCTTGATGAACGGCCGCGCGTGGGCCTTGATGGTCTCCAGCGCAAACACGAAGTCGCCGGCCACGATGGGGTTGCCGTCGTGGTAGCGCGCGGCCGGATGGAGACGGAATATCGCCCAACTGAGGTCCTCGGGGTATTCCACCGACTCGGCAATCAACCCGTAGCGCGATTCGAATTCCTCGCCGTAATCCTGATAGGTGCCACGCAGGCCGGATTTGGTCATCAGCGAATCGGTGGTCAGTCCGATGGTTGATGGCCAGCGCCCCTTGAGCACGTAGTAGTTGAGCGTGTCGAAGTTGTCGACTTCGGCCAACACGACGCGCCCGCCCTTGGGCGCGTCTGGCGTGGCGTAGGGCCAGTGCGCCATGGACTGATCAAACAGCGGCTCCCCATACTCGGACACCGCCCAGCGCGTGACGGTATCCGCGGCCTGGGCGGACAAACACACCAGCGAAAACAGCAGTGCAAAGAGTCTCATCGGCTATTGCTCCAACGCGGCGGCTTTCTCGTCATCGAGCCACCAGGTGCTGGTTGCGCCAAGCGCGTAGCGCGGCGCGCGCTCTGGGCGGCTGTACTTGTCCCACCACGCGACCCAGGAGGTCGTACGGAAATACAAGGGTATTGCGTAGTGGTTCCAGAGCAGCACGCGATCGAGCGCATGGACAGCCGTGAAAATGTCTTCCTGGGAGCGTGCCGCAACCACGTCTTCGATCAGTGCATCGACCACCGGATTGGTGATCGAACTGGTGTTCGCGCCGCGCTCCTCGGCAGACGCTGATCCGTACTGGCTTTTCAATTCGTTGCCGGGTGGCGTCACAAAGGGTTTGCCGACAGCCAGCGCATCAAACTGCTTCTCACGTGAGCGCTCGCGCCATTGCGCCGAATCGACAATGCGCAACGAGGCATCGATGCCGAGGCCTTTGAGCGTGTCGAGATACTGGCTGACGAATTTTTCGACATCCGGCCAAGCCGTCATGATCTCCAGGCTGAAGACCTCGCCGTCGGCGTTGACCAACTTGCCGTCCTGTTGCCTCCAACCCGCTTCCTTGAACAACGCGAGCGCGGTGCGTTTTTGTCGTCGGTCGCGCCCAGTGCCGTCGGTTGTTGGCAATTCGAAGGCATCGGTAAAGAGCGCAGCCGGCAACTGATCGCGGTGGGGTTCAAGCAAGGCGAGTTCGGCGTCGCTCGGCGGACCACTCGAGGCATAACCTGCTCCGTTGAAGTAATTGCTCAAGCGGCGAAACTTCCCGTAGAGCACGGTGCGTTGCAAGGTCTCGAAGTCGAACAGTCGGACCAGCGCTTCGCGCACGGCCCGCGAGGCAAATTTGTCATTCGCCATGTTGAAATAGAACCCGAACAATCCGCGTGGTGTTTCGGTGGGGACTTCATCGAGCTTGATGCGACCGTCCGTGACCTGCGGCAAATCGTATTCAGTGACCCAACGTTTGGCGCTCGACTCTGCCCGCACATCGATCTGGCCCGCCTTGAACGCTTCGAACATCGCGGTCTCGTCGCGGTAGAAGTCGTACTGGATCTCATCGAAATTGTGCAGACCGGCCTTGAGTGGCAACTCGGCAGCCCAGTAGTCAGGCACGCGCTCGTACACAATCGAGCGACCGGCATCAACCCGCTTGATCCGGTAGGGTCCGCTGGTCTTGGGTGGCTCGAGTGTGGTGGCCGTAATATCGCGTGTGGACCAGAAATCCACCGGCAAGGGTGACATGCCTGCAGATCGTACAATCGGCTTGATGCTGTCTGTGGTGTTGAAATGCACTTTCAACGTCAGGTCGTCGAGTGCCTCAGCGTGGCTGATGTCCTCGTAGAGCGACTTGATCCACGGCCGCCCGTGTTCCTTGTAGGCCTCAAGTGTATTGACAAAATCGGCCGCTACGATCTGCGAGCCGTCGTGGTAGCGCGCTTCGGGCCGCAGGTGAAAGATCGCATGGCTCTTGTCGTCAGGGTACTCGACCGATTCAGCGATCACCCCGTAGTAGGCGTCCACCTCGTCTTCGGTCGATTCCATCAAACTGTCATACAAGAGCCCGATACTACTCGGCCAATCTCCCTTGGCGACGTGGAAATTGAGCGTGTCGAAGGACCCGAATTCGCCGAGCACAATGCGCCCCCCCTTCGGCGCATCGGGATTGGCGTAGGGCAAATGCGCCGGGGCATGGGCGTAGAGCGGTTCGGCAAATTCCGACAGGGTCCAGCTTCGCGTTGTCTCGGCGACAGCGGCAATCGGCAGAGCGGCGAAAAAGGCCAGCGTCAGAAGGGGTTTGAAACAGCGCATAAGAAGTCCCGGTTGAAGGCAATCTGTGTGCAGAGCCAACTGTAGCAAGCCCTGCACAGGCTATGACCTCGAACGAATCCGCACAGTTCGCGCCATCGAGCCCGTTCAGCCCCACCGGGTGCCGATTGAGCCGAACTCCAGGCTTCACAGCCACTCGACAACCGAGATTGACCTGACTAGACTATATCGTTCCGATATATATCTATTCGAACAACCTTGAACATCAAACAACTCTGCCTCGCCGTTCTGCACGTGGGCGACGCCAGCGGCTACGAGATCCGCAAAGCGCTGGCCGATGACCTGGCAAGTTTTCAGGAGGTGTCATTCGGCGCGCTCTACCCGGCACTGCGAAAGTTGGTCGAAGAGGGCCTCGCGACGAGTCGGACCGTCAGTCAGACCGGCGTGCCGGACAAAAAAGTCTACGAAATCACTGAACTCGGGCGCTCGCAGTTCATCAAGACTCTCTCGGACGCGCCAGCAACCCATCAGGTCCGGTCGACCTTTATCATGCAGCTTCTGTTTGCCGAAGAACTCGGACCGGAGAGGTTGCGAGACATCATGCTCGAGCGACTGACTGAGTTTGAGAACGAACTTGAAAAGGTCGCGGCTTTTGCCGCCAGCGATTGCTTCAGCCTCGAGACTCGCGAGCGGGTTTCCCGTTTTTGCTGCGGTGCCCTGTCGGCCCACTGCCAGACACTTCGCAACGAAATCGCCGAACTCGAATCCCCGAACGACACCCCCAACAACCGAACAAGTGGACCCGTCCAATGCGCTGGCTGACTGATCGCCCGTACCTCATCTCCATCCTCATCCTGACCGCAGTGACTGTCTGGATGATGATGCCCAAACGCGAAGCCGAAGACGCTGGGGCCACGCAGACCTCAGCCCGACCCATACAGAAAGTACAGGTCCGGCAGATGACTGCCGACACCACGGAGCTGAGCCTGGATTTCACCGGCCGAACGCGGCCACTGCAGGAAGCCCAGATCGCAGCTGAAGTCGGCGGCCAGATCATGACCATTGGCGCCGAGCGTGGCAGCCGGGTCGAGGCCGGTGACATCATCGCCTCACTCGATCAGGGCACGCTCACCGAGCAGCTCGCGAGTGCGCAGGCAGACTACAACGTCGCGCGCGCCGACTACGCCGCCAAGACCAAGCTCGCTCAAAAAGGCCTTAACAGCAGCATTGTCCAGGCGCAGGCCGGTGCAACCATGTCATCAACCAAAGCCCGCGTTGCCGAACTCGAGCGCACGCTCGCGAAGCTCGAAGTGCGCGCCCCCTTTGCCGGGGTGTTGGCTGACCGGCGCATCGAGCAAGGCGACTTTGTCGACAAAGGCCATACGATTGCCGACCTCCTGAACATCGACACGCTGGTCGTCGAGGGCAGCGTGGCCGAGACCCTGATCAGCAACCTGCGCGTAGGCATCGAGGCCACCGTCTCTCTGATCGGTGGTGAAACACGTGCCGGGACGGTGCGCTACATTTCACCAGTCGCCGATCAGCGCACCCGCATGTTCAGTGTGGAGATCGAAGTCGACAACAGCGACGGTGCCATGCCGGCCGGTATGACCGCCGAGGTCTCGGTGCCACTCGGCGCCGTCTCGGCCTACAAGCTCAGCCCGGCACTCCTGACCCTCAGCGCCGGCGGCGACATTCTCGTCGCGGGTGTGTCCGATCAGGACACGGTCGAGCTCTACCCGGTCGACATTGTTCGAGCCGAAGCTGACGGTCTGTGGCTGAGCGGCATCCCGGACGACGCGCGCGTGATCACGCTCGGTCAGGGCTTTGTACACGAGGGCGATACGGTCGAGCCTATCGACGAATCAGAACCCGCTGTCAACAGCGACAACTGAGGGACAGTCCGTGAATGCACTGATAAACGCAGCGGTCGATCACAGCAGAACCGTGTTGATGGTTCTGGTGCTGTTTCTGGTCACAGGCACCGTCACCTACGTGTCCATTCCCAAGGAAGCCAACCCCGACGTCGACATCCCGATCATCTACGCCCACACCAGTCTCGAGGGCATCTCCCCCGAAGACGCCGAGCGCATGCTGGTGCGCCCACTTGAGAAAGAGCTCGAGTCGATTGAAGGCGTCAAGAAGATGAACTCGAGCGCCTATGAGGGCGGCGCGTCAGTGACCTTGGAATTCGACGCAGGCTTCGACGCCGACGCCGCTCTGACCGACGTGCGCGAGCAAGTCGATAAAGCCAAAGGCAACCTCCCTGCCGAAGCCGACGACCCGATCGTTGAAGAGGTCAATCTGTCGGAGTTCCCGGTGTTGGTCGTCTCGCTCTCGGGTGCAGTGCCAGAACGGGCACTCTATGCCATCGCCGACCGCCTGCAAGACCGCGTCGAGTCCCTGCCCGGTGTGCTCGAAGCTCCGATCAACGGCAAGCGCGAGGAAATGGTCGAAATCCTGATCGACCCACTGGTGCTCGAGAGCTACGGCATCAACGAATCGGAACTCTTCAACACGGTCTCGCGCAACAACCGCCTTGTGGCTGCCGGTGTACTCGATTCCGGTGCAGGTCGATTTCCGCTCAAAGTGCCCGGTGTCGTCGAGAACGCCGATGAGTTATTTTCGCTTCCGATCAAGTCCATAGACGGGCAAGTCGTCCGCTTCAAGGACATCAGCGAGATACGGCGCATCTACAAAGATGCCGACAGCTTTGCGCGCATGGGCGGCGAGACCGCTGTCACGCTCGACATCAAAAAACGGGTCGGCGAGAACATCATCGACACCATCGATGCGGTCAAGGAAGTGGTCGAGGCCGAACGGGAATTCTGGCCGGTGAGCCTCAGCGTCAGCTACTACGGCGACCAGAGCCAGGACGTGCGCGACATGTTGCTCGACCTGCAAAACAATGTGCTGTCGGCCGTGTTGCTGGTGGTGATCGTGGTCATCGCGGCACTCGGCCTGCGCACAGCAGGCCTGGTCGCCGTCGCGATTCCGGGCTCTTTTGTGATCGGCATCCTGGTGCTCGGCACCCTCGGGCTGACCGTCAACATTGTCGTGTTGTTTTCGCTGATCATGTCAGTCGGCATGCTGGTCGACGGCGCGATCGTCGTGACCGAATTTGCCGACCGGCGAATGGCGGACAAGGTGCCGAGACGAGAAGCTTACCGGCAAGCCGCGCAGCGCATGGCATGGCCGATCATTGCCTCGACAGCAACCACACTCGCGGTGTTTCTGCCGCTGCTGTTCTGGCCGGGTATCGTCGGTCAGTTCATGAAATACCTGCCCATCACGCTGATCGCAACACTCAGCGCATCTTTGCTGATGGCATTGATTTTCGTGCCGACCCTCGGCGGCCTGATTGGCAAGCCCGGTCCTCGGTCTGATGCGGCCACAGCCAACCTTGTCGCGGCCGAGACTGGCGACATCCGGCAGCTGAGCGGTTTTACCGGCAGCTACGTGCGTTTTCTCGCCTGGGCGATCCGCTTCCCGCTCCAGATCCTGTTTCTGATCATCGCTGTTCTGATCGGCATCTTCACGCTCTACGGTGAGTTCGGCCGCGGAACCGAGTTCTTCCCGGAAGTCGAACCCAAGCAAGCCAATGTCGCGGTCCTCGCGCGCGGTGATCTCGCCGTTCGCGAACGCGATCAATTGCTGCGCCGCGTGGAACAGGAAATTCTCAAGATCCCTGAATTCAAGACCGCCTACGCCCGCACCAATGTGGACGCCACCGACAAGATCGGCACCATCTCGGTCGAGTTCCACGACTGGGACAAGCGCGAGCGACGCGCCGATACGGTGCTCGATGACGTGCGCAGTCTGAACGAAGTCATACCGGGCATTCTGATCGAGGTCCAGAAAATGGGCGAAGGTCCGGGCGGTGATCAGAAGCCGGTCCAGATCGCATTCGCTTCGATGGATGCAAAGCTCGCAGCCGATACTGCGACACGCGTTCACGACTGGATGGTCGAAAAAGGCGGTTATGTCGATATCGAAGACAGCCTGCCGCTGCCAGGCCTTGAGTGGAATGTCCGTGTCGACCGCGAGGAAGCGGGCCGGTTCGGCGCAGACGTCGCCCTGATCGGCACCTTCGTGCAGCTCATCACCAACGGCGTCAAGCTCTCGACCTACCGACCGGACGACAGTGACGAAGAGTTGGATATCCGGGCACGCTTTCCGGCCGACAAGCGCCAGTTGTCGCAACTGCAGGACCTGCGCGTGGCCGGCGCGAATGGCTATGTGCCGATCGGCAATTTCACGACCATCGAGCCCAGCCAGAAAGTCAGCACCTTGCGCCGTCTCGACGGCCAGAGCGTGCACCGCGTCAAGGCCGCCGTGACACCACGTGACGGCGAAGACGTGGTGAACCTTGGGCAGCTTGCCAACGAACGCCTGCAGGAACTCAAGGACGCAGCCGAGGAATTCGGTATCGACCCGCGAGTGACTGTCATCTTCGAAGGGCAGGACGCCGACCAGGCCGAAGCACAGACCTTCCTCGGCAACGCCTTTGGGGTCGCGCTGTTCATCATGGCCATTATCCTGGTGACCCAGTTCAACAGTTTCTACCAGGCGTTTCTTGTGCTGACTGCGGTGATTCTGTCGGTTGGCGGTGTCCTGATCGGCTTGATGGTGACGCAACAGCCGTTCGGCATCATCATGAGCGGCGTCGGTGTGATTTCGCTCGCCGGAATCGTGGTCAACAACAACATCGTCCTCATCGACACCTTCAATGTCATTCGCAAGCAGGGCACCGATGTCGGGATTGCGGTG
>CALDHJ010000404.1 GCA_937941555.1 uncultured Granulosicoccaceae bacterium
GCTCGACGAAGGCGCGCTCGATCACGTAATCGCCGGCCACCCCGGTCTTCGGGCTGATTGCGAAACCACGCGCGTCGAGCAGGGTGCGCATGTCGGCGAGCATGGCCGGGCTGCCGCAGATCATCACACGGTCGGTTGCGGGGTTGAGCGGCGGCAGACCGAGGTCGTCGGCGAGCGCGTCGGATTCGATGGTGTGGGTGATGCGGCCCGCATGGCGGAACGATTCGCGCGTGACGGTGGGGTAGTAGATCAGCTTGTCGCGCACAATGTCGCCAAGGTATTCGTGGTTCGGCAGCGTGTGGGTCAGCCACTCGGCGTAGGCGAGCTCACTCTTCCAGCGCACACCGTGCATCAGAATGACCTTGTCGAAGCGCTCGTAGGTCTCGGGGTCCTGGACGATGCTGAGGAAGGGTGCGAGGCCGGTGCCGGTCGCGAGCAAATACAAGTTGCGCCCCGGATTGAGATCGGTCATCACGAGTGTGCCGGTCGGCTTGCTGCCGATCAGCACGTCGTCGCCAGCCTTGAGGTGTTGCAGTCGGCTTGTCAGTGCGCCGTCCGGCACCTTGATGCTGAAGAATTCGAGGTGGTCGTCGTGGTTGGCGCTGGCGATGCTGTAGGCGCGCATGATCGGTTTGGCCTGCTCGGTCTGCAGGCCGATCATGATGAATTCGCCGTTGCGAAAGCGCAGGCTGGGTTCGCGTGTGGTGCGAAAACTGAACAGCGTGTCGTTCCAGTGGTGAACGTCGAGCACCTGCTCGGTTGCGTAGGTGGCCATGGGGTTCGGGTCTCGTGATCAGGCGGCGATGACGCGCGGCTTTGCAGTGGGGTCGAGTGTCGGGGCGGCGGGCAACACGCGCAAATCAATGTCGGCGCGCTGCCAAATGGCGGTGTCGGTGTGTTGCTGATTCAAGGTCTTGTGGTGGCGCAGCAGGGCGACGCGGTGGCCGGCGGCAACCTGCTTGGCGATCCAGGTGGCGCTTGCCGCATGAGGCAGTTCGCGCACGGCCGCTTCACGCCGACACAGCTGCAGGATATCGCGGCCTGCGTCAGGTTCAAGCACGACCAAGTCAGCGCGGGTCAGCGCGCGGTGGGCTGCGATGCTGATCGCGTCGACGTCGCGCGGATCGACGCCGATCACCCGCAGGTGACCAGCCGCAGTGTCGGGTTGATCGAGCTCGGCGGCAATGGCGTCGTCGGCGGCGTCCGCGTCCGTGTGGGCGAGGTCGCCTACCGGGCCGTCGATGATGCGTTCCCAGAAGCGACGCCGAGCGCCTTCGTCTGTGAAAGCGTCGCGCACCGGTTGACGCCAGCGCGCAAGCCACTGCGCTGCGTGGCCGAGCCCGGGCGGCAGCGCTCGCTCGAGCAGCGCCTTGACGTGCCGCGCAAACACCGGCGAGCGACCGCCGGTCGAGACCGCGACTGTCACCGGCGCGCGATCGACAATGGCCGGCAGAATGAAACTGCACAGCGCCGGTTGGTCTGCGATATTGACCGGCAGCCCGCGTGCGCTCGCCGCGTCGAAGACGGCGTGGTTGAGCGCATCGTCGTCTGTTGCGGCAATGACGAGGGCCACACCGTCGAGGTGTTGTGGGGTGAACGGATCGGCGTGGTGAACGAGTCCGTTGGCCTTGATCAGGCGCGCCATTGCCGGGCTCACCGCGTCGCTCAGTATCTCGACCTGCGGGCAGGCGTTGAGCAGCAGCGCCGCTTTGCGCGAAGCCAGCTGGCCGCCACCGACGACAAGCGCGCGGCGGTTCGAGAGAGCCATGAAAATCGGCATGTGGTCCATGGCGGTCTCAGCTGTCCGGTCGCAATTCGGTGAGGGCGGTGGTGAGGTCGTCGAGGTCGGCGTCGGCGGCGCACTGGTAGCTGTCGATGCCAACCAGGCGCATGAATTCGAGCTGATCGCGGCGCACATCACCCACTGCAACCAGCTCGCCGCGGTATCCGAGTTCCTGACGCAGTGTGCGGGCGTGGCTGTAGCCGCGGCCGTCGGTGAAGGTGGGAAAGTCGATCAGGATGGCGTCGCGTGACAGAGCCGTTTGCGGCAGCTCGACCGGGTCGTCTTCTGGTTCGATCAGCGCTACCCAGTCGTCGTTGACCGGCGTGGCACCGGCTTGCAATAGCTGCATCTGCGGGACTGCAACCGGGCCGTCTATGGCCACCGAGTTGTCGGTGCGTTGCCAGGGCATATCGACAATCTCGCCGTTACGCAGCAGTTTCATAGACCCGCTCCTTGAAGGGTGCGACGCCGTTGCGCTCGACAAAGGCGTTGAAGGATTCATCCGGCTCGCGCTGCTCGGCGAACACCGCGAGAATCTCCTCGACAGTGGCGGCGACACGGTCTTTGGCAATCGCGGGTCCCAGTCGTTGGCCGATGCGCGCCCCCTCGCTCGAGCGACCGCCGAGTGTGAGCTGGTACCACTCGACCCCTTTTTTCTCGACACCCAATACACCGATGTCGGCGACGTGGTGGTGGCCGCAGGCGTTCATGCAACCTGAAACGCGCACGGTGATGCACCCGAGGTCGTGCAGGAAGTCGATCTGATCGAAGGTCGCGTTGATCTGGTCCCAGATCGCGATCGAGCTTGCGTTCGCGAGTGAGCAGTAGTCGAGTCCCGGGCAGACAATCATGTCGGTCAGGGTGTCGATGTTCGGGTAGGCGAGCTTGGCCGGCGCGAGCGCCTGCCAGAGCACGGGCAGGTCGGCTTCGCTGACATGCGCCAGCACCAGGTTCTGGTCGTGCGTCGCGCGCAGCTCGCCCTGACTGTATTGATCGCTGAGATCGGCGATCAGGTGCATCTGCGCGTCGGTGATGTCGCCCGCTGGCTGGCCTGGATGCTTGAGCGAGACAAAGACCGTGCGGTAGCCCGCCTGCTTGTGGGACCGGGTGTTCTGCTTGACCCAGCGTGTGAACGCATCGCCAAGGTCCGCGCCGAGTGTGTCGAGTGCGATGGCGTCGCGCTCAGGCAATTCAACTGCAAACTGGGCCTTGAGGTCGGCCAGGTGTGCGGGGTCGATCGGTGGCACATGGAGCCGTGTCTGCTGCCAGGCGGCATCCACCTGTTCCTGAAAAGTCGCCAGACCCAGGGCGTTGACGAGAATCTTGATGCGCGCCTTGTACAGGTTGTCGCGCCGGCCATGGCGGTTGTAGACCCGCAGAATGGCTTCGAGGTAGGGAAGCAGGTCGTCTGCCGGCAGCGCGTGCGCGATGGCTTTGCCGATGTGGGGCGTGCGGCCGAGGCCGCCGCCGACGTAGACGTCGAACACCGCCTCGCCGCGCGCGTTGTGTTTGATGCGCAGACCGATATCGTGCACCTCGATTGCGGCCCGGTCGTGCTCGGCACCTGAGACGGCAATCTTGAACTTGCGCGGCAACCAGTTGAATTCCGGATGGAAATTGGCCCATTGCCGAATCAGTTCGCACCACGGGCGCGGGTCTTCGTATTCGTCGGCGCTGGCGCCGGCGATCGGGTCGGTGGTGATGTTGCGGATGCAGTTGCCGCTGGTCTGGATGGCGTGCATGTCGTCGTCAGCGAGCGACT
>CALDHJ010000405.1 GCA_937941555.1 uncultured Granulosicoccaceae bacterium
GGATCCACCAGGCTTCGACGCCGCCGTCAGACAGGACGTTGGTCAGTTCGACCAGTTTGCCTTCTTCCAGCAAACCCGCGTACGCAGGCGTGGAGTTGGCCCAGACTTCGGTCAGGATGTCCGGCTCGCCGGTTTCAGCGAGTGAGGTCAGCGCTGGCACAGTGGATGACGGCACTTTTTGCACGTCGCAGCCGTAGCCCTGCTCCATGAGGAATGCGGCAACAGCGGTGACTACCTGTGAAGAGGCCCAGTCCATTTCCGTGATGGAGACGGTGCCGCACGCGTGTCCGTCAGCGTGTGCTGACTGGATGAATGGCGACACGGGGTTTCCCATTGTGGCGAAGACCGCTATCGCGGCGCCGAGCAATGTTTTTTTCATTGATACACTCCAGTTGGTGACTTCACGCGCTCACGTCAGACGCAGGTGGCTGCAGTAAACGCGTACAAGAATGGCCATTCTACGACGTCAAAGGCGTCGGACATTGGTCAGAACGACAGAATACTACGAGACATTCCCCGATTGCGCAGTATTGTGCGGGTGTGCGTGAAAACCACGATGACGTCACGTTTTTGCGTTGCAACAAAGGCGAATCGAGGGTTCCAACGTATTTTGCAACTGCGGCACTTTCAATTTTTGAGAACGAATCCACACCTTTTCCTGAAGTGGAATTCCGGTTCCGCCACATTACAAAATCGGCAGAGTGGTCGCCGCACGGTCCGTCAAGAGTCTGGCGCCGCCGTCCTGCACGACGATGTTCTCTTCATGCACCATCATCAGCCCGTCGCCGTAGCTGAGCGAGGGTTCGAGCGTGAGCACCATGTTGGCTTTGAGCTCGGTCTGGTCGAAGGCCGCATGTGATGGCTGCTCGGTGAGCTGCATGCCGAGGCCGTGTCCGAGTCGGCCGATGTCGCCGCCGCTGTCATCGAGTTCGCGGATCACCGCCGACATCGCGTGAAAGAGGTCACGGCAGGTGTTGCCGGGCACCGCCGCGGCGAGCCCGGCTTCAGTCGCGCGCCACAACACGTCGTAGGCGCGTTGCGCATCAAGGCTCGCGTGGCCGATTGCCCAGTTGCGGTCGAAATCGCAAAAGTACCCGTCCCAGGTGCAGCCCGTGTCCATCATCAGGATGTCGCCCGCAGCGAGCGGCTTTGACGAAGGTGGCGAGATCACGTCGCGGTAGCCGCCGGCCTCGGCGGCGCCCACGAGATAGGGCGCATCGTCCGCGCCTTGCGCCAGCGCCTCGCGGCGGAACGCACGAAAGCACGTGTCGAGCGGCATGCCCTCGCCAACGAACTCGGGCACGCGTGCAAAGGTCGCTGACCCGATCGCGCAGATGTGCGCGAGCTTCTCGATCTCGGCCTCCGACTTCACCATCCGCAGCGATTGCACAAGCCCGGCGGCATCAGCGGTCTGCAAGCCCGGCAGCGCGGCCAGCAATCGCTCCCAGTCGCCCAGCGGCATGCGCAGGGCGGTCTCGTGGCCTTTGGGAATGCCGAGGGAGGCACTGCTGTTCGCGAGTGGTGCGAGTAGATCGGTCAGCAGGCTGATGCCGTCGTCCTGCGGGTTCGGTGCGCTCCAGGTGCGGATGTCGTCGAGCCAGCTGCGCCGCATGAGGTCGGCGCCGATCTCGGGGATCACCGCGACGGGCTTGCCGCTCGCCGGCACGAACACGAACCACGGCCGCGTCGGGCTCTGCCAGAAGAGCGTGTGGAAGCCGGTGAAGTAGCGCACGTCGGGCTCGCTCGTGAGCAGCAGGCCGGCGAGGCCCTGCTGCGCCATGAGGGATTGTGCGTTGCGTGTGCGTGCGGCGAACTCGCTATCGGCGAAGCCGCGCGTTGGGGCGTCAGAGTGCATCAGAGCCGGCCATGATCTTTTCAAAAATCTCCGGGTCGGTCACGCCTTCGGAGCCAAACAACAACACCCGCGCGTCGGCGTCGAGGCCGAGCTGCGCGGAGAGCGCGTCGTTCTGGCGTGCGGCGATCACCGCTGCGAGGCCGGCGACCGCGCTCTCGCCCGCGTCGAGCGCCGGGTCACCCTCGAGCGGGCGCGCGAGCAGGCGCACTGTGGGCGCGACGGTGGGGTCGGGGATGGTCATGAAGTCGCTTGCTTCTTCCGCGAGAATCTCCCACGCGAGCGGCGAGGGCTCGCCGCAGGAGAGCCCGGCCATGATGGTCTCGGTCTCGATCGCAACCGAGGTGGCCGTGCCGGACTTGGCACTTTCGAACAGGCAGGCAGCGAGTTCCGGCTCGACGATCACAACACGTGGGGAGTCGTCGCCATAGTGTTGGCGCAGGGCGGCGGCAACACCGGCCGCCATGCCGCCGACGCCGCCTTGAAGGAACACATGGGTCGGCGGTTCAGCGAGTGCCTCGCAGGCTTCAAGCGTCATCACGCCGTAGCCCGACATCACATCGAGTGGCGGCTGCGAGTAACCGGGCCAGGAGGTGTCGGAGACCACAAACCAGCCGTTGGCGTCAGCTTCCGATTTTGCAAGCCTGACAGACTCGTCGTAGTCGCCGTCGATGCGGATCACGTTGGCGCCGTAGCGGCGCATCGCCTCGGCGCGGCCTTCGCTGACCTCGGCGTGGATGTAGATGTTGCACGGCGCGCCGAAGCGCTCGCAGCCCCAGGCGAGCGAACGGCCGTGGTTGCCGTCTGTGGCCGAGACCAGCGTGATGCCCGCACAGGCGTCCCGGTGTTCGCCGTTGCGGATGGATTCGAGGCTGACAGCTTCGCCGGTCTGGGCGCTGATCTGCTGTTGCAACACGCGCTGCGCGGCGTAGGCGCCACCGAGCGCCTTGAAGCTGCCGAGACCGAAGCGCGGGCCCTCGTCCTTGTAGTCGAGCCGACCCACGCCGATCTCGGCGGCGAGCGTCGCGAGCGAGACTAGCGGCGTCGGCGCATAGCCCGACCAGGCACTGATCTCGGCACGTGCTGCCGCGAAGGCTTCGGGGGTGATTACCCGGTGGGCCGCGTCACCGCTGGCGCGGCGGGCTTCAATGTAGCCGAGGTCGGCGGCGGGAAAGTGCAAGGTCATGGCGTGGAATCCGGTGCGGGCGAGGGCCGGGTGGGATTTTGCGCGTGTGGCGCAGCGGCTGCAATCCGGATGTGTCGGTGTGTCGCGTTCGGCCATCTCGCGCTTGCTGCAATCGTGCTATACAGCAGCCACTCAAGCCACGAGAGCCGCGCCATGCCCCAACTGGACGCTGATCAACACGCGCAATTCTGGCGCGACGGTGTGCTGGTCATGGAAGACGCCGTGACCCCCGAGGAGCTGTTGAGCCTGCGAAGCGTGTTCGCGGGTTGGGTCGAAGAGAGCCGCACTCACACCGACGACTACGGCGAATGCCTCGACGGCCGCCCGCGCTTCGACCTGCAGCCGGGCCACACGCGCGAGACACCCGCCATTCGCCGCGTGCAATCGCCCGAGGAGGTGTCTCCGGAATACCTGCACGTGATGCGCAACGCCCGTATGGTCGATGCGGTTGCCGAACTCATCGGCCCGGCGATCAAATTCCACCACGGCAAGGTCAATTCCAAACTGCCGGGGTCGGCGACCAGCGTGAAGTTTCACCAGGACTTCCCGTTCCAACCGATGAGCAACGACGATCTGATCACGGCGCTGCTGTTTGTCGATGACGTGACGCTGGAAAACGGACCGCTTGAAGTGGTGCCGGGCTCGCACAAGGGGCCGCTCTATCCGCTCTGGCACGAGGGTGTCTTCACCGGGGCGGTCAGCGACGCGGTGGTCGACGAACACCGCGAACACATCGTGCCCTGCACCGGCAAGGCGGGGTC
>CALDHJ010000406.1 GCA_937941555.1 uncultured Granulosicoccaceae bacterium
ATGAACTTGCCCGCCAGACGAGCCTTCGCCAATGCGAACCCGGCCGGCACGCCGACGAGCATCGCAAGCGCTGTCGACAAGCCGGCTGTGATGAAGGAGTTGAGCAGGGCTGATGGAAAATTCGAGCGCGTGATCTTGAAGAAATTCTCCAGGGTCAGCGCCAACGGGCTCTCCCAGATCGGTTCGAAAATCGCGAACGGCTCGCGCAACGACAGGATCAACACCCAGACAGTCGGCAAGGCCGCAAAGATCAGAAGCGCCACCATCACCGCCAACCCGATCCGCCTCCGCCGTCGAAAAGCAAGGCTGTTGTCGATCATGTGGTCACCCGCTGGTTGAGCTTCGCGACGTGGTAGCTGATCAGCGCGGCGGTGAGAAACAGCATGACTGCGATGGCCGCACCGTAGGCGACGTTGGAATTCTGAAAGGTCTGCACATAGGCGTAGAAGTTGGTCGCCTGAGTGGATCGACCGGGGCCACCCTTGGTCATGACGAATATCATCGGAAAGTGTTTCAGCGAATCGATAAAGCGAAACAGGGTGATCATCAACAGCGCCGGGGTCAGGAGTGGCAGCGTGATGTGGATGAAGGTCCGCACTCGCGTCGCACCGTCGAGCGCTGCCGCTTCTTCGAGATCGGGCGAGATTCCCTGCAAGGCTGCCATGATGATCAACATGGCAAACGGAAAATTGGTCCAGGTGTCAGCGACGACAATGGCGAAAATCGCGCCCCACTGACTCGTCAGAAAGGCCGGTATGGTCACGCCGAACAGATCGAAAAAAGCATTGATCGGCGAGAGTGTCGGTGTAAACAGCGAGAGCCAGATCAGCGCCACCGCCACATGCGGCACGGCATAGGGCAATAGAAACAACACCCGACCAACCCGCCAACGACCGGTGATCTTCTGCAACCCCACCGCCACGGCTGTCCCGATCAGCACTTGTGCGATGACACCGAAGACCGACAGCGCGGCCATCACATACACCGAGTTCACAAGGCGCCGGTCGGAGAGCATGCGCAGGAAATTGCGCCAACCGAATTCCCAGTTGGTGCCGCGAATGAGATGGTAGTCACTGAAGGCCAACGCAAACATGCCGGCCAGGGGCACTATCGCAAACAGCAATACGGCCAACACTGCGGGCAGCAACATCAGCCGGTAGCCCTGTTGCAGTTCGTAGGTGGCACCGCGACGTGCGATCACCGAGTCAGCCATTCAGCGTGTTCCGATCAGGTCGAGACCCGGCGAAAGCGTTTCGCCGGGTCAGTTGGGGGTAGCGGGCTTCAGAGACCGAGCAAGTCTCGCATATCCTGTTCAGCCTGCTCGAGCGCCTCTTCCGGCGACATCAAACCATTGATGGCGGCGTTCACGCTCTCGCCGATCGCCTGGCCAAGTGACGGCCACTCCGGGATCAACGGACGGTAGTGACCGATCGCAAGATCGAGTGCTGCCACCCGTGTGGACAGGAAGTCCGGGTGAATCGCCGCGTACTTGGCCACGACATCAGGATTGTCGGCAACAGAGGCCGTGGTGAAGTCGGGAAACGACTGCGCCATGGCAATTTTGCTCACCGTCTCGGCACTGACCGCCCACTCGATGAACTTGGCCGCGAGGTCCGGATTGGCCGCACTGGCCGGGATGCCCATACCGTGCACGCCAATCGCCGGAGAGCGACCCGCCGGTCCACCCGGTGGCAACGCGATGCCGGTGTTCTCGGCAAACTGGCTCTTGGCCGGGTCGACAATCTGGCTGATGATGCCGGTGCCTTCGACTGCAAAGACGATCTGACCGTTTTGCGCGGCGGCGTTGACTTCGGCAAAGTTGAAATTGCCCGCGCCTTCAGGGCCGTATTCGTTGATGAGTTCAACATACACCTTCAAGGCTTCAACGTTTTCGGGCGAGTTGATCGCCGGCGTCAGGTCACCGCCCTCGTAGTCGGCGAAGAAGGTCCCGCCGTAGGCCCGCATGACCATCGGAAAGATGAACATGTTGAAGCCCTGCCCCGGCACCGCGCGCAACGCGATCGCCGCGTGCTCGTCGTTGGTCACCTTGGGGGCAATCTCCAACATCTCGGCCCAGGTTTCCGGCACGCCTACGCCGGCCTCATCGAGCACGTCCTTGCGGTAGCTCATCAGACCAACGCCGGCAAAAAACGGCAGCGCCCACTGGTCGCCGTTGACGTTGTACGCGCCAAGCGGCCCCGCCAGGATGTCGGTTGCGCCCGGCATCGCTGCCACGGCTTCGGTCATCGGTTGCAGCCAGCCCGCCTGGATCCAGCGCTGAACCTGAATCACCGGCGTGTGCACCACATCGATGTCACCGGTGCCACCGGTGAAGGTCAACGTGATCCGGTTTTCGAACACATCCTGACCGACCACGTCGATATTGGCCTTGATGCCGGTCTCGGCTTCGAAGTCTGCTGCCAGCGCCTGCAGGCCGTTGGTGTACGGCATGCCGAACATCAACACGTTGACCTCTTCCGCCTGCGCTGTCAGCGAGACAAAGGGTGCCGCTAGGGCGATACCCGCCGCCACCGCTGTTTTCAAAATACGCTTCATTCTCTCTTCCTCCCGGATGATTCGCCTGCCGCCCGCTATCCTCCGCGCATCGGCATGGCGTGGTGTTTGGGCCGCAATCGGTATGCGGCCCGCTCTGCAAAAACACGTTCCGACAAGGCGTCACGCGCCTCGAGCAGCGCTGTGCGATAGGTGTCGACGGGTGCACACTCGGGCTCCGCGGGTTCTGCAAGCGCAAGCAAGTGCAGGAATTGTCCGTCCTGGTCCTGTATGACCGTGGCAAATCGGCGTATGCCGACGTGGTTGCCCTCGAGATCTGCTGCAAACACTTCGTTGCGCATGGCTTCCAGGGTGTGCCTGACATCAACCGCCGGCAACGGCGGCGTCAAACGTCCGGGTGTGCGCAGGGTTTCGTAGAACCCGTCGGTGAAAAAACGCGCCTCGACCTCGGACCACTCCAATCGGCTCAGGTACAACTGCGACAACACGTCGAGCTCGTACAGGGAACGCCTGAAGCCAACCCCGGCCCGCATCACAACCGAGGGGTCCGGGTGATCGGTCTTGGAATGCCAGAGCAACTCGTGCCCGGCCACCACTACCACCTCTGCCGACACCCCGAACCGGGCAGACAAGTCGCGCATGGTCGCGTCGAGCGTCGCGAGGTAGGTCTCCGACATCGGAACGTTGCGCTCGAGGCGGAAGTTGCGCACCACATACTTCTCACTGGTGCGAAAGACATAGCCCCAGTCCGACAGCGTCTTGATGATCCGGCTCAAGGTCGACGCCGGAAGCCCACACGCCCGAGCGATATCCACCTGCTTGAGCGGATTCGGGCCTGCGGCCATCACATACTCGAGAACTTGCAAGGTTCGCTCGGTCGGATTCACCTGAACATTCCAAATGCAGAATTATGAATTCCAATAATGGAATTCACGCCAGCATCCCAAAATGAAAATCAGATGTCAACAACCACTATCTCGTGTTCAAGCGGGTCATGTACGGTGCATCACACTGCACCAGCAAAACGACAAGCCATCACCCGACGTCAAAACCATCAGCTCACCGGAATCGCTGGTTCAAACGACGATCGCACAGCTTGCGCAACGCGCATGCGCGATCCGGTGCTCGCCACGGCGCCTCACAAACAGCACCACAATGGGCAGAAGAGCCCGGTCTTCGGCGAGTCATACCACCTGGCTGCAACACGGCGCGCGGGACGACAAAACCGCCAGCGGTCGAAGACGGCGCCCACCTTCCACGACACCGCGAGCAGTTGACCAGGGCTTCACGGGAGCGGCATGCCTGCGGCCAAGCGACACTGTTTGCGAGCGACCAATCCGGAGCTCGACGCCGTGTCATATTGCGGTAATGTTCGCGATACACAGTCTTTCTCACTGACGGCGAACAGGGGTCCGTTGGGTCAAACCCACGTCGATGCCCGCCTCGTCGTCTTCGGCATTTTCACAACCGTGCTCAACGGCGGTTCACTGCCCTGAGCATCCCTGACCGACACGGAGATATGGAATGCGCAACCAAGACGACATCTCGTTTGACGACTACGACGAGATCATCAACCCCAAACCCGACGACACCGACTTCGACCGCATTGTCGACATCGCGTTGTCGCGCCGAGATCTGATGAAAGGCATCATGGTATTCGGTGGCGTGACGGCGTTCGGCAACACCCTCATGCCAAGTGCGGCACACGCGGCGACAGACCGCTTCGCGTTCGACGCCATCGACATGAGCACCGCCGACGGCATCACCGTACCGCCGGGCTACAAAGCAGACGTGGTCGCGCGCTGGGGCGACCCACTCTGGTCCGACGCGCCGGAGTTCGATCACGCCACGCGCGGTACCGGTGCAAGCCAGGCCCGTGCCTTCGGCGACAACAACGACGGCATGGAGGTCTACGCCCACGGTGACAAGACCCTGCTGATCGTCAACAACGAATACACCAATCGCAAGATCATCTGGGGCAACCGCGAAGAGGGCAAGTCCGAGACCGACGACGACATTCTCAAGGGCATGAACGCACACGGCCTGACCGTGGTCGAGATCGCCGAGACCGACGGCGTGTGGGGCATCGTCAAGGACAGCCCCTACAACCGCCGCGTCACCCCGGACGTCGAGATGGACATCACCGGCCCCGCCACCGGCCACGTCCTGATGCGCACCCAGAAAGACCCCGCCGGCATGGTCGTGCAAGGCACCTACAACAACTGCGGCAACGGCTCGACCCCGTGGGGCACCTACCTCGCGTGCGAGGAGAACTTCAACGGCTACTTCGCGACCGCCGATCAGGAACACCCGGTTACCGACGAAATGAAGCGCTACGGCATCACGCCGAAGGGCTGGGGCTATGACTGGCACAAGATCGACGACCGCTTCGACATTGGCAAAGTCGCCAACGAGTGCAACCGCCACGGCTACGTCACCGAGGTCGACCCGACCGACCCCACAAGCCGCCCGAAAAAGCGCACGGCACTCGGCCGCTTCAAACACGAGAACGCCGAGGTCGTGGTCAACAGCGACGGCAAGATCGTGGTCTACATGGGCGACGACGAGCGCGGCGAATTTCTCTACCGCTACGTTTCAAACGGTGTCTACGCGCCGGGCGGCGAGACCGATTCCCTGCTTGAAGACGGCACCCTCTACGCCGCGCGTTTTTACGAGAACGGCACCGGCGAGTGGCTGGAGCTGTCGCCGGAGACAACCGGTATGGCAAGCCTGGCCGAAGTCTGTATCCACACCCGCCAGGCCGCCTCAACCGTCGGCGCCACCACCATGGACCGCCCCGAGTGGGTCGCGGCCAACCCCAAGGCGGCCGAAGTCTACTGCGCGCTAACCAACAACAAGAACCGCGGTGTCAAACCGAACGCCGGTGGCGACGAGACGCCCGTCGGCGGACCCAACCCGCGCGAAGCCAACAAGTACGGCCAGATCGTGCGTTGGCGTCCGGACGGCGCTGACCACACCAGCCGCGGTTTCGCATGGGACCTCTACGTGTTGGCCGGTAACCCGACCGTGCACGAGGGCGCTAACGCCGGTTCCGACAACGTCAACACGGGCAACATGTTCAACTCCCCGGACGGCCTGAAGTTCGACTCGAACGGCCTGCTGTGGATCCAGACCGACGGCAACTACTCGAACGAGAAGGATTTCGCCGGTCAGGGCAACAACCAGATGCTCGCAGGCGACACCGCAACCGGCGAGATCCGCCGCTTCTTTGTCGGGCCGAAGCAAGCCGAAGTCACTGGCCTGACCTGGAGCCCGGACCGTCGCACCATGTTCGTCGGTATCCAGCACCCGGGCGAGCGCGGCGAAGGCAACTGGCCCGAGGGCGGCGACGCCGTGCCGCGCTCTGCCATCGTCGCCGTCACGCGCGAAGACGGCGGCCTCGTCGGCTGACACCCGCCAAACAGTCCCGGGTCAATCGGACCCGGGTCAACCCGATCCGCGACACCAAGCCGTTACACGCCAGGGATCCGATCCAGCGATCCGCTTTCACACGACAGCGGTGGCACCCGCGCCGCCGCAGTGCGCAATCAGGTAGTCGATGAACGCTCGCACGCGCAGCGGCAAATGAGACGTCGCAGGATAGACCGCGTGCAGATCAAGTGTGGCCCAGTGATGGTCGGTCAACACTTCGACCAGATCACCGGATGCCAACGCGTCTTCAGCGATAAACCGCGGCAATAACGCCACGCCCAACCCGGCAGTAGCCGCGTCGCGCAGGAATTCACCGCTGTCGGCAACCATGCGAGCAGCCAACTCCACCTCCCCGGCCGTTCCGGTCGGGTCGAGATACTGCCACCTTTTGCGTTCTCGCAACCCGAAACGCAACTCCGGCATCGACGCCAGCCCATCCGCCGTCGTGGGCTTCCCCCACTCCGCCACAAAGGCCGGGCTCGCGACAACACAAGCCTCGAGCGTCGCCAACTTTCGTGCCTTGAGTGTGGAATCCGGCAGATCACCAATGCGCAAGGCCAAGTCAAAGCCCTCGGCAATCAGGTCGACCTTCCGGTCGCTGAACTGCACATCGCACTGCACAGCCGGGTGCAGCGCACTGAAGGCCGTGATCAGGGGCCCCACCCGCATCAACCCGAACGACAGCGGCAACGAAATCCGGATGCGACCGCTCAAGACGCCAGCCGGGTCTCCGCCGACAGACTCCATGTCGTGCCACTCGGCCAGGAGACCGGTGGCGCGAGTGTGCAGGGCGCGTCCCTCTTCGGTCAGGCTCAGGGTCCGCGTCGTTCGCGTGAACAACTGCGCCCCAAGGCGTTTTTCGAGCTCACTGATCCGTCGGCTCACCAGCGATTTGGCGACGCCGAGCTGCTGCGCAGCAGCGGTGAAGGTGCCGGCCTCGACGGTGCGAACAAAAGTCTCGATCTCTTCAAAACGGTTCATGCCGGGTGTTGTTGCAATTGTGTGAACACTGAAGTCACGGAAAGCGGGCTTATCTTCCGGTCGCGCGCGCCCACTATAGCCGGACACACACCGGATGAACCGACCATGCATATCCTGCGTATCGACAGCAGCGCGCGCGAAGCCGACTCCACGTCCCGCCAGCTCGGCGACACACTCATCAACCGCCTGCAAGCCACACACGCGGCAGACGTCACCGTCTTGAACACCAACGACGCCGTGCCCCATGTAACAGCCAATTGGATCAACGCCAACTTCACGCCGGCTGACGACCGAAGCGATGCGCAACGCGCCACACTCGCTTACTCCGACCAACGCGTCGCAGAGCTGCAAGCCGCTGACCTAGTCGTTATCACCGTGCCCATGTACAACTTCGGCGTGCCGGCCTCACTCAAGGCGTGGATCGACATGGTCGCGCGCGCCGGACTGACCTTCCGCTATACCGAAAACGGCCCGGTCGGCCTGCTCGAGAACAAAGCCGCCATCATACTGACCACAACCGGCGGGGTGCCGGTCGACAGCCCGGTGGACTTTGCGACCCCCTACCTCAAGCACGTGCTCGGCTTCATCGGTATTCACGACGTCAGCGTCGTCAGTGCCACGGGGCTTGCCGGCTCGAACGATCCGGCGGCGCTCATCACCGAGGCGCACACCACCGCCAAAGCGCTGGCCGACGCGATTTGAACGTCACACGACCCAACGCTCCGGGCCGAACCCCGGGGCAACCCGGCGGTGGGCGCTTGCGCCCGCGCGCCGATGCCGAGATGATCAGACGAGACCCGGAGGCACCATGAGCTGGAATCCCGCACTCGACGTGCACCACGCCGACCCGAGCGATCCCGACGCGATCGAGACGCTGATTATCCCGCGCGCGCACGACCTCGGCGGCTTCGAGGTGCGGCGCGCGCTGCCGACCGCCAAGCGCCAACTGGTCGGCCCGTTCATCTTTTTCGATCAGATGGGGCCAGCCGAATTCATCACCGACGGTGGCATCGATGTGCGCCCCCACCCGCACATCGGCCTCGCCACCGTGACCTACCTGTTGCAAGGCGAGTTTCAACACCGCGACTCGCTCGGCACCAACCAGATGATCTACCCGGGCGAGGTCAACCTCATGACCGCCGGCCGTGGCATCACCCATTCCGAGCGCACCAGCGCCGACACACGGGCCACGCGCCACAGCCTGTTCGGCGTGCAGACCTGGCTTGCCCTGCCGGAGGAACACGAAGACACCGAACCGGCCTTCGAGCACACCGGCAAGGACGCGCTGCCCTTTCTCGAAGCCGAGGGCAAATCCGTGCGGCTTGTGCTCGGCAGCGCCTGGGGCGAGCACTCGCCGGTGCACACCCACTCCGAACTCTTCTACGCCGACGCTGTGCTCGACGCCGGCAGCCAGCTGCCACTCCCCGACAACCACGAAGACCGCGGCCTCTACGTGCTGAGCGGCGAGGTGTCAGTCGCCGGGCAGACCTTTGAAGCCGGCCAGATGGCCGTCTTCCGACCCGGGGACCGCATCAGCGTACGCGCCGGCAACCGCGGCGCACGCCTCACCCTGCTCGGCGGCGCCACCCTCAACGGCCCGCGCCACATCTGGTGGAATTTCGTGTCGTCCTCACGCGACAAGATCGACGCCGCCAAACACGCCTGGCAACAAGGCGACTGGGAAAACGGTCCCTTTCAATTGCCACCGGGCGACGATAGTGAGTTCATTCCGCTGCCCTGACGCGCCGTCTTCGGGTCGCCGAATCAAAGGCCTGCGTGTTTCGCCGTGATTCGCTCTGACGGAGGCTGGTCGATCGCGCCGCGGAGCGATACTATTTTGCGTCACTCGCAGGCCATGGACACCATGACAACAACCCGGAATTCAGTGTCCAAATGGGTCGCAGCCGCCATGATCGCGCTGCTCGCCGCCTGCCAGACCGCCCCGACGGACATCCCGCTGCGCAGCGACGACGCCGCGGCGCGCCTGGCCACCTGGAATATCCACTACATCTGGCTCAACCGCGACACCGGGCGCTGGTCGCGCGGGCACTGGGAGACGCGCAAGCGCTCGGCCGACGCCGCGTTCAAGGCGCTCGATGCCGACCTCGTGGCCTTTCAGGAAATGGAGTCTTTTTCGGGTGGCAACGACGACAGCGTCAACCT
>CALDHJ010000407.1 GCA_937941555.1 uncultured Granulosicoccaceae bacterium
CGTCGTCGATCAGCACGTCGGCCTGGGGCAGCACGTCCTGGGACGCCTGGCTGTCGGAACCGCGACGGTTATGGATCGCGCCCAGGGATGCCTTCTTGTTGAGCTTGAGCTGCTTGCCGGTGACGCTGTACTCGCAATAGCCGAGGAAGGTGAAGTGGCCGTCGCGCAACCACTGCATGAAGGCGCTGCCCTCGGCGGCGGCGGCGTGGTCGGTGCGTGCGGCGAGGTCTTGCACGCAGTCATCAGCGCAGGCGAGCATCGCCTGCCAGCTGTCGGTTGCTGCGACCACGTCGGTCAACACGCCGCGCAGGGTGTTTTCGATGGTGTTGAGTTCGTCGCGGTCCGTGCGTTTGTCGACCTGAACCTGCATCCAAGCCTCTCGGCAGCCCTTGCTGTCGCCGGCGTCGGCGAGCGCGCTGAGCCGACCACCTGAATCGCGCAGCACAGAGAGGATCGGGTGCACCGTCAAGTGGACGGTCACGCCGCAGCGCGCAAGCGCCTGCTGAACCGAGTCGACCAAGAAGGGCCGGTCGTCTGTGACCAGTTCGACAATGGTGTGCGGTGATTGCCAGCCGTGGCGTTCGGCGTGCGGGTTGTAGACGCGAAGGTGGGCGTCGCCCGGCTTGCGTTTCTCGGCAGAGGCCCAGTGGGCCAGGGCGGCGCCGGCGAGGTCTGACGGCGAGCTGCGTTGCAGATCGGCGGCGGGCACGCCGCGGTAGTAGTGGCCGACGAAGGCGCCGATGCGATCGCGCTGGTCACGCGGGATGACGGTGTCACTCTCCGCCAGAATGCGGTCAATCAGGTCTGATGTCACGGTAGCTGCCTTGTCTTGTGCAGTGTGAGTCAAGTTGGGCACGTCGTCGGTCTCCTGCGATATCCGTTCGCGTTGTCGGGTCGCACCAGAGGGCACGAATCACCGCATCGCCCCGCAGGAAACGTGCCGTGGGGTGGCGCCATGCGCCGCCGGGGTCCCCCTGAGCGACAGGCTTGCACCCGCAGACGGCGAGCGGTATCGCCGGGTCGCCGCCGGTGTCGTATCCAGACCAATCCGTGGAGAAATGTGTTGGCGGTCAAGCCGCCGTGCCGGGTGCGTCGCCCGGCATCAAGGTGGGTGTGGCGTGTCAGGCCAGAACGGCGTCGCGCACGGCGCGGGTCTCCTCGGCCGGCAATCGAGGGCCGAAATGTTCGACCACACGCGATGCCGTGCGGCAGGCGAGGCCGGCCGCCGTGTCGTGGTCGAACCCTTGGGTCAGGGCGTAGAGGTATGCGCCGGCGAACATGTCGCCTGCGCCGTTGCTGTCGACGGCAGTGACGCGGGTGGCACCGTGGCGGGTGGTGCCGGTGTCGCGAAACACGCTGCAGCCGTTGGCGCCGTCAGTGATGACGACCGTGTCGGCGAGTTCACCGCGCAGCGCGGCGCCGGCGGCGTCGATGCTGTCGGTTGCGGTCATGAGCAGGGCTTCATCGCGGTTGCTGAACAGCAGGTCGACGCGTGGGGCTGCCATCTCGGCCAGGCCGTCGCGGAATCCGCCGACCATGTTGACGTCCGAGAGCGTCAGTGCGGTGCGCACGCCGGCCTCGCGGGCGATACGGTGGGCCTCGATCGCGGCGCTGCGTCCGGTCGGGGAGGCGACCAGGTAGCCCTCTATATAGAGGTACTGCGACTGGCGCAGGGCGTCAGCGTCGATGGCGCTGGTATCGATGTCGGCGGTTGCGCCGAGGAAAGTGGACATGCTGCGCTCGGTGTCCGGGGTGACCAGCACGATGCAGGTGCCGGTTACGCCATCGGGCCGGTTGTCGGCGCCGAGGTTGCTGGCGACGCCATTGGCGGCGAGGTCGGTCATGTAGAAGTCACCGGTCTCGTCGCTGGCAACGCGGCAGGCGTAGAAGCCGCGGCCGCCGAGTTGGGCGAGGGCGATCACGGTGTTGGCCGCCGACCCGCCACAGGCACGGTGGGTGTCGCGGGTCCCCAATCCGGCCAGCAGGGCCTCACGGCGCGGTGCGTCAATCAGGGTCATCAGGCCTTTGTCGACGCCGAGCTCGGCGAGTTCGTCGTCGCTGACGCGGCTTTCAAAATCGACAAGGGCGTTGCCGATGGCAAAGAGATCGTAGTCGCTCACGTGGGCGAGTCCTCGGGGCAGTCTGGAGATGTGTCGGAGGGCGGGCTAGAATTGCAAAGTTTAGCCGAGTCGACCCTGGCCGGGTCCGACTCGATCCCTTTCCCGCCCGATCGCCGAGAACAACTCATCCATGCGCAGTCAAACCTGTGGCCAGGTAAACGCCACCCATGTCGGAGACACCGTCCAGCTTTGTGGCTGGGTCAACAAGCGCCGTGACCACGGCGGCGTGATCTTCGTCGATTTGCGCGACCGTGACGGGCTGGTTCAGGTGGTCTTCGACCCCGACACCCCAGACGTCTTCGCGCTCGCCGAGCAGCTGCGCAACGAGTTCGTGATCCGCTTGTCGGGCCGGGTGCGCCCGCGCCCCGAGGGCACGGTCAACCCCGAATTGAGTTCGGGTGAGATCGAGGTGCTCGGTCTTGAGCTCGAGATCCTCAACCGCAGCGAGACGCCGCCGTTCCAGCTCGACGACGATGACGTCGGCGAGGAACACCGTCTGCGCTACCGCTACATCGATTTGCGCCGACCGGATGCGGCCGAGCGTCTGAAGCTGCGCCACCGCACCATTCGCGAGATGCGCAGCGTGCTCGACGCCGCCGATTTCATCGAGATCGAGACGCCGATGCTGACCCGCGCCACCCCCGAGGGCGCGCGCGATTACCTGGTACCGAGCCGTGTGCACCCGGGTCAGTTCTACGCCTTGCCGCAGTCGCCGCAGCTGTACAAGCAGCTGCTGATGATGGGTGGCATGGACCGCTACTACCAGGTGGCGCGGTGTTTTCGCGACGAAGACCTGCGTGCCGACCGCCAGCCCGAGTTCACGCAGCTCGATATCGAGATGTCGTTCGTCGAGGAAGAGGACGTGATGTCGCTGATGGAGGCGATGATCCGGCAGGTCTTCAAGACCCAGCTCGACGTCGATCTGGCCAACCCCTTCCCGCGCATGACCTACGCCGAATCCATCGAGCGCTTCGGCGTCGACCGTCCGGACCTGCGCGTGCCGATGGAAATGGTGACCGTCTCGGATCTGGTGGCCGACATCGACTTCAAGGTCTTTGCCGGCCCCGCCAAAGACCCCGCCGGCCGCGTCGCGGCCCTGCGCGTGCCCGGTGGCAATGCGCTGACCCGCAAGGAGATCGACGGCTACACCGATTTTGTCGGCCGCTACGGCGCAAAAGGCCTCGCCTACATCAAGTGCAACGACATCGCCGCCGGTGTCGAGGGGCTGCAATCGCCGATCGTCAAATTTTTCAGCGAGGAGGCGATCAAGGGCGTGCTCGAACGCACCGGCGCCCAGGACGGCGACCTGATCTTCTTCGGCGCTGACACGGCGAGCGTCGTCAATGACGCGATCGGCGCGTTGCGCGTGAAGGTCGGGCATGACATGAAGCTCCTGGAAGGCGATTGGTGCCCGGTCTGGGTGGTCGAATTCCCGATGTTCGAACACGATGCCCGCGAAGACCGCTGGTCGGCCATGCACCACCCCTTTACCGCGCCATCGGTCGATGCTGAAACCCTCAAGTCCGACCCCGGTGCTGCGCTCTCGCGCGCCTATGACATGGTCATCAACGGCATCGAAGTCGGTGGCGGATCGATTCGGATTCACCGCCCCGACATGCAATCGGCCGTGCTCGAGTTGCTCGGCATCGACAGCGAAGAGGCCGAGGCAAAATTCGGCTTCCTGCTCAAGGCGCTGCAGTACGGCACGCCGCCGCACGGCGGCATCGCCTTCGGCCTGGATCGGCTGATCATGATGATGGCCGGCGCCGACAGCATCCGGGACGTCATGGCGTTTCCTAAAACACAGAACGCGAGCTGCCTGCTGACCGACGCGCCGGGTGATGTGGACGAGCGCCAGTTGCGCGAGTTGTCGTTGCGCCGCCGGCTGCCTGCGACCGAAGGCTGACCGGCCCGATGGCGTTCAAGCGCCCGGAGTCGGTCCTGATTGTGGTGCGCAGCCGCGCTGACGAGGTGTTGCTGATGCGGCGCAGTGGCGCCGACGGTTTCTGGCAGTCGGTGACCGGCAGTCTGGAGGCTGGTGAGGACGCCGCGGCCTGTGCGGTGCGCGAGCTCGCCGAAGAGACCGGGCTGGTGGCGCCGTTGCGCGACTGTTGCGTGACCGCGCGATTTCGTATTCGAGAATCGGCCTTGCACCGCTACGCGCCGGGCACTGTTCACAACACCGAGCACCTGTTCGACTGTGTGTTGCCCGAGGCGGTCGACATACAGTTGTCGGATGAACACACCGCCTACACCTGGCTGGGTGTGGACGAGGCGATCGAGCGGACCTGGTCGGAGACCAACCGCGACGCGATCCGCCAACTCACGGCCGGACAGACAGGATTGGATTAAAACGGGGCGCAACACGGCGCTCCGAACACCGCATACAGACCAGGGGACAGACCATGGCCGGACACAGTAAATGGGCCAATATTCAGCACCGCAAGAAAGGCCAGGATGCCAAGCGCGGCAAGTTGTTCACCAAATTCATCCGCGAGATCACGGTCGCGGCCAAGATGGGCGGCTCGGATCTCAGCAGCAACCCGCGCTTGCGCCTGGCGGTGGACAAGGCGCTGACCAACAACATGCCCAAGGACACGGTCGAGCGCGCGATCAAGCGCGGCGCCGGCGAGCTCGAGGACGTGGCTTACGAGGATGTGCGCTACGAGGGCTACGGTGTTGGCGGGGTCGCGATCATGGTCGATTGCATGACCGACAACCGCAACCGCACGGTCGCCGAAGTGCGCCACGCCTTCAACAAGATGGGTGGCAACATGGGCACCGACGGTTCGGTGTCCTATCTCTTCAGCAAACTCGGCGTGCTGGCGTTCGGCGAGGGCTGCGATGAGGACGCCATCATGGAGGCCGCGCTCGAGGCCGGCGCTGAGGACGTGGTCTCGAACGACGACGGCTCGGTCGAGGTGTTGACCGACGAGGCGAGCTTTGTCGATGTGAAGGAAGCCATGGTGGCGGCCGGATTCGAACCGGCTCACAGCGAAGTCACTATGCGCCCGGCAACCGAAGTCGCGCTCGATGTCGAGCAGGGCCAGAACGTGCTCAAGCTGCTCGACATGCTCGAAGACCTCGACGACACACAGGACGTCTACAGCAACGCCGACATCCCCGCCGAAGCCTACGACGCGTGACCCGTATCCTCGGCATCGATCCGGGTTCGCGTGTCACCGGTTGGGGTGTGATCGAATCCGACGGCCGGCACAATCGCCACGTCGCCCACGGCCACATAAAAGTGGAGGGCGACTGCCTCGCCGACAAGCTCGCCTGCATCTTCAGCCGCGTGACGGCGCTGGTCGCCGAGTACGAACCGACCGAGTCGGCGGTGGAGGAAGTGTTCATGTCGAAAAATGCAAGCTCAGCACTCAAGCTTGGCCAGGCGCGCGGTGCCGCAGTGTGCGCACTTGCAACCGCCGGATTGCCGGTCGCAGAGTATGCAGCGCGCCTCGTCAAGCAG
>CALDHJ010000408.1 GCA_937941555.1 uncultured Granulosicoccaceae bacterium
GATGTGATCTTTGCACGCAACCGCGCGATCATCGATGAAAACCTGCCCAAGTGGGATGCGTTCTTTACCCGCCATGCCGAGCGCTTCGAGTGGACGCGTCCGGCCGGGTCCTGCACGGCATTTCCGCGCTACCGTGGCGACGAGGGCGTCGAGGCCTTCTGCGAACAGCTCGTCGAGCAGAGCGGCGTGCTGCTGTTGCCGAGCACGATCTACCGTTCGGAGCTCGGTGACACCCCTGCAGATCGCTTTCGTCTGGGGTTTGGGCGAAGCGGTCTAGACACGGGTCTGGCGGCATTCGATGCGCACCTGAATACCTTGCCGCCCGTGTCAGCCTGACAGCCTTCAACAGGCTGGCCGCAGATTACACACCGTGATCAACCAGTCGCAGCGGCCAGTGTGGTGAGGGCGTTGCGGGTCGCGTCGTCGGCCGGGTAGAAGAGTTCGATTTTGAGGTCGTCGAGGGCGACGTCTTCCGGTGTGCCGAACTGGGCGATAGTGCCAAACAGCGACAAGCGCATTGTCGGTGTGCGCAAAATGGTCGGCACGACCGGGCCAACGGCCTGATCGATAGGTGTCGGCCCTGCACCCAACACGCTGGCCGCCCGGTCGAGCTCGGGCACGCCGCCCTGGGCGGCGCTCTCGGTGCGCAGGCGCTGCACCGCGTGGTGGGCCACGACTGGCCAGTTTTCGATCAGCGGCGGCAAGACGTCCGATGTCATCATATCGAGCAGGCTGTCGCCCTGGCGCAACCCGAGCTGGGCGTAGAGCTGTTCGGCGGGCCGGTTCAGGCGCACGAGATTCCACAGCCGGTCAAGCGCGATACCGGGGTAGGGCGCATGGCCCTCGAGCATGTACTCGATTGCGGCGCGAATGGGCGCCATGTCGGCGTCGTCCCAGTGCCGTGACGGGTAGCGTGCGGCAAAACCCGCCTGGGAGAGTAACTGGTTGCGCGCGGTGAGCGGCAGCTGCAGGGCGTCGCCCAAACGGCCGATCATGTCGCGGCTCGGTTGGGCGCGACCGGTTTCGAGAAAGGAAATGTGCCGCGCCGACACCTCGGCCTCGACGGCGAGGTCGAGCTGGCTCAGTCGGCGCGCCTTGCGCCAGGTTTTCAGGGCGTTGGGAAATGCACTCATGGCGGCAGTCTGCCCGGTCGTGTGATGCGTGTCGCTTACCTCCGAGGTAATTGCGCGGGTGATCTCCGGGCGGCAAGCTGCCCCCATCCTACTTGGAGACAGCCCCCGTGACACACGCTCTGCACCGCCGCTGGCTCAAATTCTCGGCCGTGGTGGTCGGGTCTTTCGGCCCGGTCTTTTTCTTCGGTTCCATGTTGGCAACCAGTGAGCCGGCGCGGCTGACGCTCGATCTGCTGAGCTGGCCGGTCGACGGCAACATGCTGTTCACTGACCCTGCGACCCGCTTTTTAAGCGCGCTGGCGGGGGGATTTCTGTGCGGCTGGGGGGTGCTGATCTGGGGGCTTGCGGGCCGGGCCTACGACCTCGCGCCCGAGGCGATTCGCCGCAGTGTGCTCTCGGGCTTTCTCACATGGTTCGTGGTCGACACCACCGGATCCGTGCTCTCGGGCAACGCGTCGAACCTGGTGTTCAACAGCCTGATTCTGCTTATCGGTGTCGGCCCGCTGTGGAGGCCTGCGCACAATTGAATTTCAATCTTGAGGATGTGACATGACCGTACTGCGATCGATTATTGCAGCCCTTGGTCTCGCGCTTCTGGTGTACACGCTGGCGGTGATACCGCAACACGGCATCAATCTGCTGCCTGTTTTTCTGGGAGACGTTTTCGCTGTGAACTGGAGTGGCCAGTTCAATCTTGATTTTGCGAGCTACTTGCTGTTGTCGGGCCTGTGGGTGGCGTGGCGCGGTGGCTTCTCGCGTGTGTCCATAGTCGTCGGCCTGATTGCCTCGGTCGCGGGCATGGTGTTTTTTGCGCCCTACGTGTTGTGGTTGAGCCTGACCACGGGGCGCGAGCTGCACACCTTGCTTCTGGGTGTGCACGCGCGACGCGATTGACCGGGTTGGTACAAAACCGGGCACCGCGCCCACGACGCGGTGCCGCTGTGGCAGCCTACTCGGCCTTGCTCGATGACACGCGTGGCACCAGGGCTTTCACGAGGTCACGCATGTCGAGCTGCCCGATCGGCGCGTCGCCGTCCATGACGCGGTAGAGCTTGCCGGTCTCACCGCCTGAGAGGGCGATCAGTTTTTCAAGGCTGTCCCCGGCCTGTACATCGCCTGCGAAGCTGGCACTGGCGTCGAGCTCGCCCATCACCGAGCGCACGCGCAGCACGCGGGCGCGGTTGATGTCGCTGACGAAGTCTTCGATGTAGGGGTCGTTGGGATTGAGCAGAATGCCTTGCGGCTCACCCTGCTGCACCACGGCGCCGTCTTTGAGAATCACGAGGTGATCGGCGAGCTTGAGCGCTTCGTCGAGGTCGTGCGTGATGAAGATGATGGTCTTGTGCAATTCCTGTTGCAGTTCGAGCAGCAGGTCCTGCATGTCGGTGCGGATCAGGGGGTCGAGCGCCGAGAAGGCCTCGTCCATGAGCATGATGTCGGTGTTGGCGGTGAGTGCGCGCGCGATGCCGACACGCTGTTGCATGCCGCCCGACAGTTGTGCCGGGTGGTGGTGCTCGTAGCCGGCGAGCCCAACGCGGTCGAGCCATCGGGTAGCCTCTGCGAGGCAGTGGTCCTCATCCTCGCCGCGAACGATCAGCGGCATGGCGGCATTTTGCACCACGGTGCGGTGGGGCAGCAGCGCGA
>CALDHJ010000409.1 GCA_937941555.1 uncultured Granulosicoccaceae bacterium
CGCCGGCGAGGTGTGTGACGCCGCGACCCTGCAACAGATCGGCTACCTCGACCAGAGCGTGGCACCAGAGTCGCTCGCCGACTCGGTGTCGGAGCTGGCAAATCGACTCGCCGCCCTCGCGCCGCTGTCCGTCAGCGCGACCAAGGAGCTGATCGACAGCGCAGCGTCTGACAAGTGGTCTGAAGCGGTCGCTGACGAATGGGTCTCGAGGTGTGCGAACTCGGCTGACCTCAAACGCGGCCTGGACGCAGCTCGACACAAGACCAACGCCACGTTTCAGGGCGACTGACGCACCTCTATTCCAAGACCGGCCCTTGAAAACGAAACAGCCCGGAACATCCGGGCTGTTGGGGTTTGAGTGCGGGTATCGTCAGTACCGCGGTCGACCACCGCCGCCGCCGTCGCGCCGGGGTGGACGCTCTTCACGCGGACGCGCTTCGTTGACACGCAGGTTGCGCCCGGACATCTCACTTTCGTTCAAGGCTTCGATGGCCGCGTTTGCCTCGGCGTCGCTCGGCATTTCGACAAAGCCGAAGCCTTTGGATTGCCCTGAAAATTTGTCCGTGATTACCGTCGCGCGCGATACCTCGCCATAAGCACCAAAGGCGCTGCGCAGTTCGTCTTCAGTCGTGCTGTAGGGCAGGTTACCCACATAGATGTTCATCGACATTCCTCATCTGTGTGCTGAAAGGTAATAAAGGCCATCGACAATCACGCACACAAACTCCCGACAGCGGCATGTCCGAGAATCGCAACAACACCACACCGCAGCAAGCTGCCCTGCCAACGACGCAAGCCACGCATGCTGCAATGCCGTTTGCCCGCAGCACACCGTCGCACCTCGCGTCCGGCCAGGCCACACCGCTGAGCCGTGGTCAGCGCTCGGACTGACAACGCACTGCAACGGGCAATGCGCCATACGCCTGATCCCTTATATATCGGGAACGGGAAGCCGTGTAAAGCCGCATCGGGTGACAGATCGCCGAAAGACAGGTAGTTCCGCCAGAAAAAACGCAAGCCGTTCGCACGCGATTTACCGCCCTGGCACCACCTGCCTGCGACACGGACCAGCCGATACTACAACCGCTGCACAAACAACACGCGAAGACGCCGAAGGACTCAATCCGTTGCCCGACGCTGAACCCACCCCTGCTGCGTATTCAATTCGGTGAGCTGCCCGAGGCGAAGCGGCCGATTGATTGCACCGTGGCCGGAGGCCAACCCGATCGCGACCGGAATGCCGAAGGGTGCGAGCAGCTCCGCGGCGATGTCGGTGAAGCGGTTGTAGGGATCGGTGCAGTTCGGCATCACACCAAATACAACCCCGGACACACGATCAAACAAGCCGGCGTTGCGCAACTGCACCAGTGCCCGATCGAGTCGAAACGGCGCCTCGCCGGTGTCTTCGAGAAACAGCAGGTCGCCATCGCACTCCAACGCGTAGGGTGTGCCGAGTGAGGCGGTGATCAAGCTCAGGCAACCACCGGTCAGTCGGCCACGCGCCGTGCCGTGGATGATCGCCTGCACATCAAACGGTGAGTTGCCGGGTGAGAACAACTCGGCATGCAGCGCGTCGCGATTATCGGCTGCGTGATCATTCTCGCCGAGCACTTGCTCGGTCGCGAGGTTCACACCGTGAAGACACTCGACGCGTGGCCAGCAGGCACGCGCCATGAGGTGCAAGCTTGTGATGTCTGAGTGGCCGACCAGCAGTTTGGGTGCGGACACGTCAACCGAGCGCAAGGCCGGCCAGAGCCGTGAACTGCCATAGCCCCCACGGGTGCAGAACACCGCGCGCAGCGCCGGGTCGGCAAGTGCCTGTGCGGCGTGGTCTGCACGGCGATCATCGGAACCGGCGAGGTAGAAGTGGTTGTCAGTCTCTACTCTCACCTCGACCTGCAATTGCCAGGATTCGAGCAGCGACTGCGCGCCAGCGAGCCACGCGCGGTTGACGGTGCGCAGTTGGCCCGCGGGCGCGATCAGGGCGACACGGTCCCCGGGGGACAAAGACAACACAGACACAGGCTCGCAACGGTCGAACCACGAGCCTACGTGAGCGCACGCGCCCGCAGCAACCGTTTGTCGCAATCGGGATCCCCCGGTCGCCTCGACACAGGACAGACGGCCTCTGGCGCGTGACAATGCACACCACAACCGCAAGAGCCGACACCATGACCCGCACACTTCACACTCCCGCCCTCGACGAGCACGCCTTGCGGGTCGATCTCGCCGCGGCGTTTCGGCTCGCAGCGCAGTTCAACTGGCACGAATCGGTTGGCAACCATTTCAGCGCGGCCGTCAGCGACGACGGCAAGACCTTTCTGCTCAACCCGCGCTGGCAGCATTTCTCCACTGTGAAAGCGTCCGACCTGATGTGCGTGCGCGCTGACGATCCCGCGGTAATGGCGGGCGACAATCCGCCCGATCCTTCGGCCTGGTGCATCCACGGTTCGGTGCACGCCCAGGTGCCGGCGGCACGGGTGCTGCTGCACTGCCACCCGCCCTACGCGACCGCGCTGTGCGCATTGGCTGACCCGACCCTCAAACCCATCGACCAGAACACGGCACGATTTTTCAACCGTTGCGCTGTCGATCTCGGCTTTGCCGGCATCGCCGACGATGCGGCCGAGGGCGCCCGCATCGCGGGTGCATTCGGCAACCACAGCGTGTTGTTGATGGGCAATCACGGGGTGTCAGTGACGGGCGAAACCGTGGCTGAAGCTTTCGAGACGCTCTACTACCTCGAACGCGCGGCGCAGACGCAGATTCTCGCCTACAGCACTGGCCAGCCGTTGAATGTCATGAGCGATGACACCGCCGAGCGCACGGCGGCGGGGTGGGAGGACTACCGCGGTATGGGCGACGCCCACTTCGCCCACTTGAAGTCAGAGCTCGACCGCGAGGACCCAAGCTACCGGGATTAACCCTAACGGGCGTGATCAGCCCTGCAGGTGGTCGAACAGCGCACCGCATTCCTGTGTGGGCATGTCCATGCCAATCAGATCGTCGCTCGGCAGAACCGTCAGCGAACGGAAGCAGGAGCGTGCTTTTTCACGCCCTGCCGCGTTGACCGGGGCGTCTCCGAAGACACTGGTCGGCGAGGCGCACAGGCGCTCGACTTCTTCTTCGAACATGCCGCGTATGTCGGCATTGGTTTCGGGGTCGGATGCCAGAGCCGAGGCCGTCTGCGCAAGCCGCATGCACAACGCGTTGTGCGCCGAATCGAGGCTGTCGGCGACTGCGATGCCCGGTGTGAAGGACAACGACAGGGCGGCGACGGCAACGAGGGTGCTCAATTCACGGTAGATCACGGGCAATATCCGGCTTGGGAATCCGTGAAAAAGACCCAAAAAACATGCCATCCCGAGCGCCGCAGAACGGGTGTCATCAGACTGGTAATCCCGCAGCAGACAGGGCCGCCTACACGCCTGCGAACAGCACGCAAACTGCTCGGAATGGCTACACCGAAACCCGTTCTCAGGCGCTCAACGCGGGTCGAGCGCCAGGGCCAGTGCGAGACTGATCAGCAGCACCCCGCTCACCCGGTTGATCGCCAGCAACACCCTGGGCCGTCGGTGAATCCACGCTGCGGTGAGCCCGGCAAAAAGACCAACCGGCGCCTTCATGGCAAAGGTCAGGAGCGCAAAGGCACTGCCGTACAGCAGCAGTTCCACCGCGGGCTGCTGGCTGTCGGCGTCGATGAACTGAGGCAGGAACGCGAAGTAAAACACCGTGATCTTGGGGTTGGCGATGTTCGACACCAGACCTTCGACAAAGACGTTGCCGTGCGCCGCGCCATCCGTGCCATCGGTCGCAAGCCCTGCCGATGCCGAGCGGATCAACTTGACCCCGAGGTAGGCGAGATAGGCCGCCCCGATCCATTTGATCGCGATGAAGAGTCCGTCTGATGACAACAGCAGGGCGCCGAGCCCCATTGCTGCGAGCAAGGTGTGACCGAGCAAGCCGACGCTGACGCCGGCGGCTGTCAGAACACCGGCCCGCGGGCCGCGCGTCAGCCCCCGCGACAACACCAACACCATGTCCTGGCCCGGGATCAGGATCACCAGAATCGAGGCGACCACAAACACCCCGATCTGCGGATCAGCTGCGAACATCAGCGCCGCTTGTGGGCGGAGGCCACCCCGCCGTCTTTCATGCCGCGGGGCGTTCGGTGATCCACAACCGGATATGGCCTTCCACCACCGCGTTGCCATCGGTGTCAGTCGCGGTCACCTTAACGCTGAGGTCACCCGGCGCCCAGGCATCGGGGTCGATCTCGGCGGTGGCGGTGATGTCAGTGCCGGCCTTGGCGACATAGTCCACCGACATGCCCTTCGGGATCCAGCGCAGGTGGCGCGGCACGGAGGCCTCGGCACACACCCCCATCGCCATCTCGAGCAGGTTGCAGATCGCGATGACGTGCACCGTGCCGATGTGATTCTGCACGGCACGGCGTTTTCGCATCACCACGGTGCAACGGTTCGGCTCGAGTGACGTGACGCGCGGTTTGACTGTGCCGAAATACGGCGCACGCCGCGCGACCATCATCGAGAACACGCGCTGCCCACCGGGCCAGCGCGACGCGCGTTGCCACAGTTGCATTACAGGATTGGCCATCAAAGTTGCCTCAGGCAATGTCAGAGGGGGATTTGCGCAGCACCGGGTGAATCACCGGCTCGCGGCGGCGCAATGCCCAGCGCATCAAGACGCTCGCATAACCACCCGCGATGAGGTAACCGCCGTTGTTCGCGAGCACCGTGTCGCGCTCTGCGCGCCAGCGGGCGGGCAACGCATACCAGGCGAGCGTTGGCGCCCGGTGGTGCACCGCGTGCAGGTTGTTGTTCAGGTAGAGCAGGCTCATGAACCAACCCGCCTCGACCACGGCGGTGCGCTCGCCGACGGCCTCGGCCGCACGGTGTTCGATGAAGGAGCGCGTCATGATCAGGGACATGCCACCCCAGGCTGCAAGACCGTAGAGCCAGAGTGGCACACCGAACGTGACAACCAGCACCAACACCGGCACCAGTCCGAGCACATGGTGCAACCAGGCGTTGCGCGAACGCGCATCGCCGCTGCGAATGCGGTTGATTTCATCTGCCCAGAACGCACACAGCGACAGCGGCGGGCCCACCAACCAGCGCCCGATAAGGGTCTGGTTGAATTGCAACAACACCTGTTTCCAGCCGGGCAACGTGGCGTAGTCAGACTCTGCGAGGTAGTAGCTCTCCGGGTCGTCGTAGGGGTCGGTGAGCAGGGTGTCGTTGTGGTGCCGCAGGTGGGTGTCCTTGTAGCGACGGTAGGCGATCAGCACACCGAGCGCCGGGTAGATCAGCGCTTCGTTGAGCCACGCCGAACGCGTCGGGTGCCCGTGCAACACTTCATGCTGCAACGAGGAGTGCAGCGCCAGGCTGACCATAGCCGGTACGAGAAACCAGGCGCCAATCGCAGCGTAGGAAGCCAGGCTTGCAATCCATAGCGCATAGCAGACCAGCAACATCAACCAGGTCGGCCACTCACGCGGCAGTGGATTGGTCGGAGACACCATCACAGGTCCTTTACATACTGTTGATTGAAGCGCAGATACCCGCGCTCGGTGCAACGCAGGTCGGACACCACGTGGCGGTGCCACGCCGGCAGTCGATGAAAGGGCACACTCGGAAAAGCGTGGTGTTCCGCGTGGTACGGCATGTTCCACGCCAATCGGCGCATCACGACATTGGTAAAGGTCGTGCGCGTGTTTTCGAACATGTTTGCCACTGCAGGACACCGCCCGTGCTCCGCCAACAGGTAGAGCCGCAGCGCCGGTTGACCCACAACCAGCGGCAACAGCCAGAACTCGATCAACACCGTTGAACTCGTGGCAAGCGACACGGCAGCCGCGAGCGCGTAGAGCGCCAGCATCACACGCGCTTCGCGCACCACACGATCGCGTTGATTGGTTGGCAACCAGCTCTCATCGACGCGGCCCAGCGCATTGCCGAACACGGTGCGTATCCCGGCCACGATCGTCTGCCAACCCAGCACATGCCAAATGTATTGCACTCGCGTTTCGGGCTTGCCCGATGCGAGTTCAGGGTCGCTTTGTGGGTCCTGCGTGTAGCGGTGGTGCGCGAGGTGAAAGTAGCGAAACCAGTGCGCCGGGTTGAACAACAGCCACCCCACCGCGTTCGCGAGCCACTGGTTCACCCAGCGCGTCTTGAAAGCCGTGAAATGCACCGACTCGTGTTGCGCCGTGAACAAAAACACCAGCAACACGCCGTAAACCAGGAGCGATGGCCACCACCACACCCCTCCGGCGTGCAGACCCAACGCCGCGAGTGCCATCGCACCGAGGTGCAACGCGAGCTGGCGCGCACCGGCGGCATCGGACTTCGTGAGCAGCGCCTCGCGCTCGGACCGACTCAACCGGGCAATGGCCGCGCGGTGATCGATGGCAAGAGGCTCTGCTGTCATACTTACATGGTGTACACGGGGCGGGATTGACCCACACTACCCCGACTCGACCCGGCTGTCTTACGGCGGACCGCCCAAATTATCCCTGACCGACCCCGGACCGAACTCAGGAGGCTCCATGGCACTCGACTTTGCGCTCGACGGTGGCGCGGCGAAAACGGCGGCGTTGGGTGTTATCGTGTTGCAATCCGACGAATCGCTCGAACCCGAGCTTCGGCAGTTGCACCTCGGAGAGGGTGTGGCGCTGTTTCACAGCCGCATCCCGAGCCGTGAGGAAGTCACCCCGGACACCTTGGCGGAAATGGCCGACGCCCTGCCCGCCGCCGCTGCGCTCTTGCCAGCCGCAGCGGACTTCCGCGCAATCGCTTACGGCTGCACCTCCGGTGCGACGGTGATCGGGCCGACGCGCGTCGCCGAGATGGTGCAGGCACGCCACCCCGGCGTGCCCTGCACCGACCCGATGACCGCGCTCATCGCCGCGTGCCGCGCACTGGGCGTTCGCCGCCTGGCGCTGCTGACCCCCTACATCAAGAGCGTCAGTGCGGCCATGCGCGACTACCTCACCGAAAAGGGTCTCGAAATCGTCCAGTTCGCATCCTTCGAACAGCGGGACGAGGCCGTGGTGGCCCGCATCAGCGAAGCGTCGGTTGAACGTGCCCTGCTCGCGTTCGACGCCGCACAATGCGATGCGGTTTTTACGTCTTGCACCAACCTGCGCAGCTTCTCCATCATCGAGCCGACAGAGCGACAGCTCGGCGTCCCGGTGTTGTCGAGCAACCTCGCGCTCGGTTGGCACCTCATGCAACTCGCCGGACTCACCACCGTGGGTGCGGGCCCCGGGCGCCTGTTCGCCGAAGGCCAACTGCGCTGACTGATTCACACACAGGAGTACCCCCATGCCGCTCAACCGTAGACAACTGCTGCTCTCGTTGGCCCTGACGCTCGGCGCAGGCGGGACCGCCTTTGCGGGCGAAGCCGATGTGATCAAGGCCACCATCAGCCAACGTGGCGACACCTTCAGTGTCAGCGCCACGATCAAATCGAACGACACCGGCTGGGACTACTACGCCGACCGATTCGACGTGCTCGCACCCGACGGCACCGTGCTCGGCACGCGCATCCTGCACCACCCGCACGAAACAGAGCAGCCCTTCACGCGCTCCCTGAACGGGCTTGTCATCCCCGAGGGCATCACACAGGTGACCGTCCGCGCCAGCATGAAGCCCGACGGTGCCAGTGGCGCAACCGTGGAACTTGCCGTGCCCGGTCGCTAGAACGCCCGAGCCCAAAACAAAAAAACCCGGTGCCGAAGCACCGGGCTTTTCCCGAAGGTTGACTACGCCACGCTTAGCGCGTCGTGAACTCCGGATAGGCTTCGAGGCCACACTCGGCGATGTCGGCGCCGTTGTATTCGTCCTCTTCGCTGATGCGCAAGCCGATGACCGCCTTGATCACGAGCCAGGCAATCGAGCTGGTGACCAACACCCAGGCGCCAATCACACCCAGACCCAACAGCTGACCACCAAGGGTCGCGTCGCCGTTGTTGAGGACCACCGCGAGCACACCCCAGATACCGCACACACCGTGTACAGAGATCGCACCGACCGGATCGTCAACACGGATCTTGTCGAATGCCATGATCGAGAACACCACGATCACACCGCCGATCGCACCGATGAAGGTCGCTGCAAGCGGGCTCGGAGCGAGTGGTTCAGCCGTGATCGACACCAGGCCGGCGAGTGCGCCGTTGAGCACCATCGTCAGGTCGGCTTTGCGGAACATCAAAGATGAGGTAATCAAGGCTGCGACCACACCACCCGCCGCTGCGGCGTTGGTGTTGACGAAGATCTTGGCCACGGCATTCGCCTCGCCCACATCGGAGATCTTGAGTTCGGATCCGCCGTTGAAGCCGAACCAACCCATCCACAAGATCAATGCACCCAGCGTTGCGAGCGGCAGGTTGGCACCGGGAATCGGCGTCATGCTGCCGTCTTCCTTGTATTTGCCCTTACGCGCACCCACCAGAATCGCGCCCGTCAGCGCTGCGATTGCGCCACACATGTGGACAACAGCCGATCCGGCGAAATCCTGGAATCCCGCCTGATCGAGGAAACCGCCACCCCACTTCCAGTAGCCCTGAATCGGGTAGATGAAACCCGTCATGATCACGGCAAAGGCGAGGAAGGACCAGAGCTTCATGCGCTCGGCCACAGCACCCGAAACGATCGACATCGCGGTCGCCACGAACACCACCTGGAAGAAAAAGTCGGACATGCCCGAGTAGTAGTTGTCGCCACCGCTCGCGAGCACCGCTTCGGCTGTGTTGTCTTCACCGATCAGGAAAGACAAGCCCGGCCACCAGGCGCTGACGCCGTCGCCCG
>CALDHJ010000410.1 GCA_937941555.1 uncultured Granulosicoccaceae bacterium
GGCCACGTGCTCTACCTCGCCTTTGATCACGTGCCGCGCGCCGAATTCGAACGCCGCCGTCTGCGCCACCACCGCGACAAGCAGTACGCGTGGTATGCCCGCTGGCAGATCGACGGCACACTCGAGCACGAAATAGCGCCGGGTGATCGCCTCTGGCGTATTGCGCAGCAGCGTTACAATGTGCCGCAGTGGTTGTTGCTCGAATACAACCCCGACCTCGATTTCACCCGCATTCGCCCCGGCAGCCGGTTGACGGTGCCGCGCGCCCGACCGAGAGAGACCCCATCCGATGACCCGTCGACAGGATGACATCACGGCCCTCGTGCTCGCCGGTGGCCGCGGCAGCCGCATGGGTGGCGTCGACAAAGGCCTGACCCCGCTGCAGGGCAAACCCCTGGTCGCCCACATCATCGAGCGGCTCGAGCCGCAAGTGGCCCACGTCCTCATCAACGCCAATCGTAACGCCGAGCGATACGCGGACTTCGGCAAGCCCGTGCTCGCCGACGCCGACCCCGCAGCCTATGCAGGCCCACTCGCGGGCATGCTGGCCGGACTTCAAGCCTGCACCACCCCCTGGCTGCTGACCGCGCCCTGCGACTCGCCGTGGCTGCCCGATCACTACGCGCAGCACATGCTCGATACCGCGCTCGCCGCCGGAGCAACGGTTGCCATGGCGAGCGACGGACAGCGCCACCAGCCGGTGTTCTGCCTGATAAAGCGCGAACTGGTCGACAGTTTGCAGCGGTTTCTCGCAGCCGGTGACCGCAAGATCGACCTCTGGACACGCGCCGAACAGGCCGTTGAAGTGTTGTTTGAGGACTCACGTATCTTCACCAACATCAATACCCGCGACGATTTACGCCGCAGCGACCCAAACTGACGCCTTCCGGCCCCACTGGCATACCGCTTTTCAGCGGATTGGCGCTAACCTGTGAGACAACGCTGCAGTAAGTTGCCACCATCGCGGTCCTGCCGACAGGCCGCCTGACACAACGTTAAGGACCCGACCATGACACTCGACCTCAAAGACGTCATCGCCAAAGACAAATCCAACGTTTGGCACCACCTGACCTCGCACAAGCCATTCGAGGGCGACAAGAACCCCATGGTCATTGTCGAAGGCAAAGGCATGCAGGTCTGGGATGCGACAGGCCACGAATTCACTGACGCTGTCTCCGGTGGCGTCTGGACCGTCAACGTCGGCTACGGCCGCGAGCGCATCGCCAACGCGGTGCGCGACCAGCTGGTCAAGATGAACTACTTTGCGGGCGCCATGGGCAGCATCCCCGGCGCCCTCTTCGCCGAGCGCCTGATCGAGAAGATGCCCGGCATGTCGCGTGTCTACTATGCCAACTCCGGGTCCGAAGCCAACGAGAAGGGTTTCAAGATCGCCCGCCAGATCGCGCACATGCGCAGCGGCGGCAAGAAACACAAGATCATCTACCGCGACCGCGACTACCACGGCACCACCATCACCACGCTGAGCGCCTGCGGTCAGGAAGAGCGCAAAATGCAATACGGGCCCTTCACACCGGGCTTCGTTGAAATGCCGCATTGCCTCGAGTACCGCTCGCAGTGGGGTGACGTCGCCGACTACGGCATTCGCGCGGCCAACGAGCTCGAGCGCATCATCCTCGAAGAGGGCCCCGACACGGTTGGCTCGGTCTGCCTAGAGCCGATCACGGCAGGCGGCGGCGCGATCGTACCGCCCGAAGGCTACTGGCCGCGCATCCAGGAAATCTGCAAGAAGTACGACGTGCTGCTGCACATCGACGAAGTCGTCTGCGGCGTCGGCCGCACCGGCACCTGGTTCGGCTACCAGCACTACGGCATTCAGCCCGACATCGTCACCATGGCTAAGGGCGTTGCCAGTGGCTACGCCGCCATCGCCTGCACCGTCACAACCGAAGAGGTCTTCCAAGCGTTCAACAACGACGACGACCGCATGGGCTACTTCCGCGACATCAGCACCTTCGGTGGCTGCACCGCCGGCCCGGCCGCGGCGCTCGAAAACATGAACATCATCGAAGAAGAAGGCCTGCTCGAGAACACCGTCAAGCAAGGCGACTACCTGATGCAAAGCCTGCGCGAACTGCAGAACAAGCACCCGATCATCGGTGAAGTGCGCGGCAAGGGCCTCTTTGCCGGCGTCGAACTCGTACAAGACCGCAAGACCAAAGAGCCGGTGCACGAGTCCATCCCGATGGCCATCGCCGCCGACACCCTCCAGAACGGCGTCATGATCGGCCGCACCAACCGCAGTTTCGAAAAGCACAACAACTGCCTGTGCCTGAGCCCCGCCCTGATCGCGACCAAAGACGACATCGACCGCATCGTCACCTCGATCGACAACGCACTCGAGAAACACGGCAAGCTCTGATCAAACCCGCGCCGTTTCGGCGCACCGAACCGACAAAGGCCGCACAACGCGGCCTTTGTTTTGTGCGCTTCACGTTACGTTGGGTAAACGGCTATTCCCCGCCAGCCCCGTATCAATGCATCGAGCTCAGCGTTTTCAAGCCCGCCAGAAAAAGCAAAAGGCCGCATATAGCG
>CALDHJ010000411.1 GCA_937941555.1 uncultured Granulosicoccaceae bacterium
CCACCCTCACGGCTTGATCGGAGTAGATCGCATGGCAGACCTGACGACAACGTTCCTCGGCATCACCACGCCCAACCCGTTCTGGCTCGCCTCCGCGCCGCCAACCGACAAGGAATACAACGTGCGCCGCGCCTTCGAAGCTGGCTGGGGCGGCGTGGTGTGGAAGACACTCGGCTCAGACGGCCCGCCAATCGTCAACGTCAATGGCCCGCGCTACGGCGCGATCTGGGGCGCCGACCGCCGTCTGCTGGGATTGAACAACATCGAGTTAATCACCGACCGACCGCTGCAGACCAACCTCGACGAAATCAAGCGCGTCAAGGCCGACTACCCGGACCGCGCCATCATCGTGTCCTTGATGGTCCCTTGCGAAGAGCAAGCCTGGAAAGACATTCTCGAACGCGTGAAGGAGACCAACGCCGACGGCGTCGAACTCAATTTCGGCTGCCCGCACGGCATGGCCGAGCGCGGTATGGGCTCGGCCGTCGGGCAGGTGCCGGAATACATCGAGATGGTGACTCGCTGGTGCAAGGAAAATTATGACAAGCCCGTGATCGTGAAGCTCACGCCGAATATCACCGACGTGCGCTTCGCCGCGCGCGCGGCCAAGGCCGGGGGTGCCGACGCGGTGAGCCTGATCAACACGATCAACTCCATCACCTCCGTCAACCTCGACACCCTGTCTCCCGAACCCAGCATCGACGGCAAGGGCACCCACGGCGGCTATTGCGGCCCGGCGGTCAAACCCATCGCCATGCACATGGTCGCCGAGATCGCGCGCGACAATGAAACCGCCGGCTTCCCGATTTCCGCCATCGGCGGTGTCACCACCTGGCGCGACGCCGCCGAGTTCATGGTAACCGGCGCTGGCAATGTACAAGTCTGCACCGCCGCAATGACCTACGGCTTCAAGGTAGTGCAGGAAATGATCTCCGGTCTCTCGGACTGGATGGACAGCAAGGGCTACACCTCGACATCCGATTTTGTCGGTCAAGCCGTGCCGAACGTCACCGATTGGCAGTATCTCAACCTCAACTACGTCGCCAAGGCCCGTATCGACCAGGCCTCATGCATTCAGTGCGGCCGCTGTTACGCCGCCTGCGAAGACACCTCACACCAGGCTATCTGGATGAAAGAGGGCCGCGTGTTCGAAGTCAACGACGCCGAGTGTGTTGCCTGCAATCTCTGCGTCAACGTGTGTCCGGTCGAGGGCTGCATCACCATGGAACCGATGGCAGTGGGCTCAACCGACCCCCGCACCAACAAACCCGTGGTTGCGGACTACGCCAACTGGACCACCCACGAGAATAACCCGAGTGCAGCCAACGGTTGAGGCATGGAACGGCGGCGTCAGTGTGACAGCATGCGTGTGAACAGGGACTCGAGGTAATGTTGAGCCGCCGGATAGGGGTCGGTCTCCTCACCCAACACCGCATGCACCTGCGCATCGAAGTCGGCGTAGTGCTGGGTCAGAGACCAGATAGAGAAGATCAGATGCACCGGATCCACGTCGCGAATCTTGCCGGCATCCGACCAGCGTTGGATGACCGCCGCCTTCTCATCGACAAGCTGTTTCAATTCGCCCGACAGCACCGACCGAATCCGTGGTGCACCTTGCAGAATTTCGTTGGCAAACAACCGGCTCTCACGCGGGTGGTCTCGGCTTATCGACAATTTGCGGCGCACGTAGGCGAGAATTTCGTCGAGCGGCTCCCCGTTTTCGTCGAGCGCGCGCAAGGGATCGAGCCAGGTTTCGATCAGCTTCTCGAGCAGCGCCGTGTGGATCGCCTCTTTGGAGCGAAAGTAGTAAAGGACGTTGGGCTTGGACATCCCGGCCGCGCTTGCGATCTGGTCGAGTGTCGCGCCGCGAAAGCCGTGCGTGGAGAAGACCGCGAGCGCCGCGTCAAACAACACCGCCGTATTCTTGCGTTGAATGCGCGTTTGCGTCGTTCGCGTTTTCGGCTGCTTTTTGGCCGGCCCGTCTTGCGCCATCTCAGCGGCTACCCCTTTGTCTCGGGATCAGGATACTATCCGAACACCCGCCCTGACCGGGCATTTTTTCGCCGCGCCACGAGCGCCGCCATCCAACACCAAAGATATTGCAACCCTGAAACCGACCCCTTCACCATCCCAGAGAGGAGCTGACCCATGGCACCGACCGACGTCGAATCCCGTCGCAACATCCGCATCAACGGAGACCGTCTCTGGGACAGCATCATGGAGATGGCCAGGATCGGCCCCGGCATCGCGGGCGGCAACAACCGCCAGACTTTGACCGACGACGACGCAACCGCCCGCGCCTTGTTTCAGAAGTGGTGTGAAGACGCCGGCTGCACCATGGGCGTCGACGAAATGGGCAACATGTTCGCAACCCGCGCCGGCGAAGACCCGGACCTCCTGCCCGTTTACGTCGGCTCCCACCTCGACACCCAACCGACCGGCGGCAAATACGACGGCGTGTTGGGCGTCCTCGGCGGACTCGAAATGCTCCGCACCCTGAACGACCTCGACATCAAGACCAAACACCCCATCGTGGTCGTTAACTGGACCAACGAAGAGGGCACCCGCTTCGCCCCGGCGATGCTCGCGTCAGGCGTGTTTGCGGGCAAGCACTCGCTTGAGTGGGGATACGACCGGGTCGACGCCAAGGGCAAGCGTTTCGGTGACGAGCTCGAGCGCATCGGTTGGCGCGGCGAGGAGAAAGTCGGTGCCCGCAAGATGCATGCAATGTTCGAACTCCACATCGAACAGGGCCCCATTCTCGAAGCCGAGAAGAAAGACATCGGCGTCGTCACGCACGGACAGGGTCTGCGCTGGATCGAGTGCACCGTCACTGGTAAAGAGAGCCACACCGGCTCGACCCCGATGCACATGCGCAAGAACGCCGGCCGCGGCCTCGCGCTGATCACCGAGCTGGTGCACGAAATCGCGATGAAGAACCAGCCGAACGCCGTCGGCGCCATCGGCCACGTCGACGTCTACCCGAACTCGCGCAACATCATCCCGGGCAAGGCCGTTTTCACGGTCGACATGCGCACGCACATCCTCGACAAACTCGAGGCCATGGTCGCCGAGCTCATGGAACGCGCTCCCAAACTGTGTGAAGACATCGGCGTCGGCTTCAGCGCTGAGATCGTCGGCCAGTTCAACCCGCCAGCCTTTGATGAACACTGCGTGAGCGCGGTGCGCAATGCCGCCGAGGAACTGGGTTACTCGCACATGGATATCGTCTCCGGCGCCGGACACGACGCCTGCTGGATCAACGATGTCGCGCCCACCGCCATGATCATGTGCCCGTGCGTTGACGGCCTGTCACACAACGAGGCCGAAGAGATTTCGCAAGAATGGGCAACGGCCGGGACGGACGTGCTGTTTCACGCCGCAGTGAACACCGCGCAAATCGTCGACTGAACCACAGACACACCTGCCGCCGCGGCGGACAATCACAGGGGACACCACAATGAGCACAGTGATCAAGAACGGCACCGTCGTGACCGCGGACCTCAGTTACCGCGCAGACGTGCTGATCGACGGCGGCGTCATCGTCGACATCGGCGACAACCTCAGCGGCGACAAGACCCTCGACGCGACCGACTGCTACGTCATGCCCGGCGGCATCGACCCGCATACCCACCTCGAGATGCCCTTCATGGGCACCTACTCGAGCGACGACTTCGAGTCCGGCACGCGCGCGGGTCTCGCCGGCGGCACCACCATGGTGGTTGATTTCGCGTTGCCGAACCCCGGCGAAAGCCTGCTCGACGCGCTCGAGCGCTGGGACAACAAATCAACCCGCGCCAACTGCGACTACTCCTTCCACATGGCCGTCACGTGGTGGGGCGAGCAGGTCTTCAACGACATGAAAACGGTGATCGA
>CALDHJ010000412.1 GCA_937941555.1 uncultured Granulosicoccaceae bacterium
CACCTCGATCTGAGCCGCAAGGACATCTACCTCGCGCTCGCCAAGCAGGTGCCGAATCCGGACGGTTCGGAGTCCATGGTCGACAACCCCTACACGCTCTGGTCCGAGGTCAACCCGGCATTGCCGGCTGCGCCGATCGAAGTCATTGGGCCGCCGCCAACCTCCGGCACCCGTGACGCTTTCGTTGAGCTCGTCATGGAAGCTGGCTGCGAATCCTTCGACTTCGTCAAGGCGATGGACAAGGACCAGTTCAAAGGCTACTGCCACGGCGTTCGCGAAGACGGCGTCTACATCGAAGCCGGTGAAAACGACAACCTGATCGTGCAGAAGCTCGAGGCCAATCCGGCCGCGCTGGGTGTTTTCGGCTACTCCTTCCTGGAACAAAATGCCGACAAAGTGCAGGGCTCGCTGATCGACGGCGTCGAACCGACATTCGACTCGATCGCCGACGGCGACTACCCGGTCTCACGCCCGCTCTACTTCTATGTGAAGAAAGCCCACATGGGACAGATTCCGGGTATGGAAGCGTTTGTTGCCGAATTCACGGACATCGACACCATGGGACCGGAGGGATACCTCACCGACCGCGGGTTGATTCCGCTCGACGACGACATGCTCGATGAAGTGGCTTCACGCGCGCAGTCCGGTACCCCGTTGGACACCCTCTGATTCGGCTATCCGCGGACTGTTGTCACGCAGACCTGCCCCACGGGCAGGTCTTTCTTTTATCCGACCTCCGCTTTTTCCAATTGGTACACTGCTCGCGCTGAACCCTGTCAGTGACCTAACGCGTCAAGATCGCCATGGCCATTTCGTCCTTGATTCTGCTGCTGCTGTTGCTCACGGCAGCCGCATATCTCATCGCCAAGCGTCGCGCCCTGCAAACCGTGGGGGGCCGCCGCAATGCCAGTCAGCTCAATTCCTTGCCGAGCCACTACGGCGCCCTTGCAGCCATTTGGTGCGTGGTACCCGCACTTGTGCTGTTGCTGCTGTGGGGCGTGCTGGAAGGACCCGTCATCGACCGGCAGGTAGCCGCCCAGCTCGACCCGGCGACGCTCGACGGCGGCAACGTCAACCTGCTGCTGAACCAGGCGCAGAACCTGGTCGCAAGCGGCCGGATCGACAGCGAAACCGACCCGCTGCGGCGTGGCCTCGCCGAACACTATCGCGACCTGCAAGACCGGTCCGGCCTGTTGCGATCGGTGCTGGCCATCGCGCTGGCAGTGATCGGCACCGCATTCGCCTGTTCCCGCATCACCCGCACTCTGCGCGCTCGTACACGGGTCGAACGCTTCATGCTCGGCGTGCTCGCCGCTAGCGCCTCGGTCGCAATCCTCACCACGCTAGGCATTGTGCTGTCGGTACTCTTCGAGGCAATGCAGTTCTTTCGCGAAGTGCCGCCGACCGACTTCCTGTTCGGCACCGTGTGGAGTCCGCAAACCGCCATACGCGCAGATCAGGTTGGCGCGTCAGGATCTTTCGGCGCTATACCGCTTTTTGTCGGCACGCTGCTGATATCCGCCATCGCCCTGACCGTCGCGGTGCCTATCGGGCTGATGTCCGCCATCTACCTGTCCGAATACGCACACGCCAGCGTGCGCTCCGTCGCCAAGCCGGTCATGGAAGTGCTCGCTGGCATCCCGACGGTGGTCTACGGCTTCTTTGCCGTCCTGACCGTCGCCCCCGCCATACGCCGACTGGGAGAGTCGATCGGATTGAGCGTCGCCTCGGAGAGCGCGCTGGCCGCCGGACTGGTCATGGGCATCATGATCATCCCGTTCGTGTCATCCCTTTCCGACGACGTGATCAAGGCGGTGCCGCAAGCGCTTCGAGACGGCTCTTTCGGGCTCGGCGCAACCAAATCCGAAACCATTCGCCAGGTCGTCTTTCCTGCGGCCCTGCCAGGCATCGTCGGCTCAATCCTGCTTGCCGCATCCCGCGCAATCGGCGAAACCATGATCGTGGTGATGGCAGCCGGCCTGTCTGCCAACCTGACAATCAACCCGCTTGAAGCGGTCACTACCGTCACCGTACAGATCGTGACGCTGCTCACGGGTGATCAGGAATTCGACTCAGCCAAGACACTGGCCGCATTTGCGCTCGGATTGATGTTGTTCTTCACGACCCTCTTGCTCAACGTCTTTGCGCTGCACGTCGTGCGCAAATACCGTGAGCAGTACGAGTAATACCAAGATGTCAGAGACAACCGAAATCGTTCGAGCCAGTTTGGCCAAGCGCTACGCGCGCGAGCGCCGATTCCGCCTTTTGGGTCTGGCGTCGGTTATGGCAAGCGCGGCTTTTCTCGTGTTGCTGCTCGGCAACATCCTGACCAAAGCCTGGCCTGCCTTTACCACCACCTACGTCAAGATCGATGTGCCGTTGACGCCGGAGGTATTGCGCCTGCCAGATGCTCCCGACAGCGAGGCCATCGCCAGCGCGCGTTACGGTCGCGCGGTCAAGCAGGCGATGCGCGATTTGTTCCCGGACGTCTCCAGCCGCAGCGAGAAGCGTGCTCTCTACCAGACGGTCAGCGCGCAGGCCGAGTTCACGGTCAAGGATGCCGTGATTGCCAACCCCGAGCTCATCGGCACAACCCACAGCCTGTGGGTGCTCGCAGACGATGATCTCGATACCTACCGCAAATCGAAGTCCCTGCAGGCCGTGCCGGAAGAAGATCGGCGATTCAAGGACTTCCAGGTGACCTGGCTCGAGGAGCTCAGCGCGCAGAACCGCATCAAGACAAGCTTCAACTGGGTGTTCTTCGAGCGCGGAGATTCACGCGAGCCGGAACTGGCAGGCATCCGCGGCGCGCTGGCAGGCAGCTTCTACACCCTGATTGTGACCCTCGCACTCTCGTTCCCTATCGGTGTGGCAGCCGCGATCTATCTGGAGAGTTTCGCACCGCGAAACCGCTTGACCGATCTGATCGAAGTCAACATCAACAACCTCGCTGCCGTGCCGTCAATCGTCTTCGGCCTGCTCGGTGTGGCGGTGTTCATCAACTTCCTGCACCTGCCACGATCCGCTCCGTTGGTCGGTGGCGTTGTCCTGTCGCTTATGACCCTGCCCACAATCATCATTGCAAGCCGGGCTGCGATCAAATCGGTGCCACCGTCCATCGCGGACGCGGCACTCGGTCTCGGCGCTTCACGCATGCAGGCCGTCATGCACCACGTGCTGCCGCTGGCGATGCCCGGCATCCTGACCGGAACCATCATCGGCATGGCCCAGGCACTCGGCGAAACGGCACCTTTGCTGATGATCGGCATGGTGGCGTTCATCGTTGATGTCCCGACCGGCATCACAGACCCGGCGACCGTGTTGCCGGTGCAAGTGTATTTGTGGTCCGACAGCCCGGAGCGGGCGTTTACCGAGCGCACTTCGGCGGCTATCGTCGTACTGCTGGTGTTTCTGATCCTGATGAACGCGTTTGCGGTCTATCTCCGCAAGCGATTCGAGCGCAGCTGGTAAGCGCGCATACGCATGGAAAAGTTGATATGAACTCTTTCACTGACGCAGCGCTGCCTGCAACCGACTCAACAGCGACCACCAAAGAAGCGCCCGACCTCGACGCTCAGTTGGCGAAATTCACGGGCACAGTGGGCAATGTGCGCGTGGACAATGCCAAGATGAGCATGACCGGTGTCGATGTGCACTACGGCGACGCGCAAGCGATCCACAACGTCGACCTCGATCTCGGCAAGAACGAAGTCATGGCCATGATCGGCCCGTCAGGCTGTGGGAAATCCACATTTCTGCGCTGCCTGAATCGCATGAATGACACCATCGAGAGCTGCAAAGTGGCCGGCTCGCTCACGCTCGATGGTGAAGACATCTACGAACGCAACCAGGATGTGGTGTTGCTGCGAGCCCGGGTCGGTATCGTCTTCCAGAAGCCCAACCCCTTTCCGAAATCGATCTACGACAATGTCGCCTACGGTCCCCGCATTCACGGCCTGGCCGCGAGCAAATCGGAACTCGACGACATCGTCGAGCAGAGCCTCAAACGCGCCAGTCTCTGGAGTGAAGTGGCGGACCGCTTGGACAACCCCGGCACTGGCCTGTCAGGTGGGCAACAGCAGCGTCTGTGCATTGCCCGCACGATCGCGGTGAGTCCGGAAGTAATTCTGATGGACGAGCCGTGCTCGGCCCTCGATCCGATCGCGACCGCAAAGATTGAAGAATTGATCGACGAGCTCGGCAAGAACTACACGATCGCCATTGTCACCCACTCGATGCAACAGGCTGCCCGTGTCTCGGACCGCACGGCCTATTTCCACCTCGGTCGCCTGGTCGAAGTGGGTGTGACAAACGACATCTTCACCAATCCGACACACCAGTTGACCGAGAACTACATCACGGGTCGCTTCGGCTAAAGGACGGACACGGAATGGACAACCTCAATCTCCCGCAACATACCTCCCACCGCTACAACGAAGAACTCGAAGACGTGCGCAACCGCGTGTTGCAGATGGGCGGACTGGTCGAGCAACAAGTCACCAATGGCCTCAAAGCCCTGCTCGAATTTGACAGCGAACTCGGTGAGCAGGTGTTGAATGCCGACCACCAGATCAACGCCATGGAAGTCGAGATCGACGAGCTCTGCACCCAGGTGCTGGCGAGGCGCCAACCGGCCGCATCAGACTTGCGACTGGTGGTCATGGTGATCAAGACCATCACCGACCTCGAACGCATCGGCGACGAAGCCGAGAAGCTCGGTCGCGTGTCTGTGTCGTTGTCGTCACAATCCCGCCGCCCCGCCTACTACGCCGAATTGCGGCACCTCGGCGAGCATGTCAAGGCCGTGTTGCGCGACACCCTCGACGCCTTTGCGCGGATGGACGTAGACGCCGCACTGCGCACCGCGAAACAAGACGGCGACATCGACCGCGAATACGATTCTTTGAGTCGTCTGCTGATCTCGCACATGATGGAAGACCCGCGTGAAGTGCGGAACATTCTCGAAGTCAGTTGGTGCGCACGCGCGCTGGAGCGCATCGGCGATCACGCAAACAACATCTGCGAGTACGTGGTGTACCTGGTCCACGGCAAGGACATTCGCCACACCCAGAGCCGCTCTGAGTAAGCCACCAAAATCACCAGCCCTCGAGATCGATTTTGTCGGCGGACGCATGGCCCATCGCCGGCGTTTCGGCGGGGGTCGTGGACAGCCGCTCGCGCGGGCTGTCGGCCTCAAAGGTGAAGACGCGCCATTCGTTCTCGACGCCACGGCAGGCGTCGGCACCGACGCCTTCGTGCTCGCAACCCTCGGCTGTACCGTCACGCTGATCGAGCGCCTCCCCGAGGCTGTACGCGCACTCAGACGCGCACTCGCCGCTGCCGAGATCCACGCCGACACCAGCGCCATCACCGACCGCATGACCCTGCTCGAGGGTGATGCCATCGAATTGATTGGCCGATGGCGTTCGCCGCCGCCCGATGTGATCTACCTCGACCCGATGTACCCCCACCCCAAAAACAAAGCGGCCAACAGCAAGTCGATGACGGTACTTCAACAACTCGCTGGGCCGGATACCGACAGCGATGCCTTGCTCGCCGCCGCCCTGACACTGGCGACGCGACGCGTCGTGGTCAAACGTCCCGTAAAGGCGCCGCGGGTCGCAGGCCCTGAGCCCAGTGGGTCAGTACAGAGCACCAACACCCGTTACGACCTCTACGGCGGGGCGCTGCTTGCCGCCAATCAGAGCGACCTGCCATGACCGACGATGCTGAATTGACGATCTGGGTGGATGCGGACGCATGTCCGGTGGTGGTGCGTGACATCCTGTGCCGGGCGGCCAACCGAACAGCGATTCAAACGGTGTTTGTGGCCAACCACGGTTTGCCCCTGCCGCGCTCGCAACACGTGCGCATGCTGCAGG
>CALDHJ010000413.1 GCA_937941555.1 uncultured Granulosicoccaceae bacterium
GCATGGGTTCCGGATGCGCTGTGGGGTGAGCGTCACGCGCCCCGGACAGGGGGTCGCGTGTCCCCTATTTCACCACAACCCACCCTGTGCGTCAGGTTGCCCAGCGCGCCGGGCTCGCATCGACTTCCGCCGCGTGGAATCGCGCAGTCCGATCGCTCGGCTCGAGCGAGTCGGTATAGAAGAACTCGGGCAGTTCGTCGTCGGCCACGTCAAAGCCCGCTGCGCGGTTGAAGGCGTGTTCCATTTCGAGAGTACGCTTGCCGAGTTCGACGTAGAACGGCGTGTCGAGCGACAGGCCGAAGGCGTCGTTGAGGGTGTTGACCATGAAGGTCAGCTGCTCGTTGGTCACCGATCGGCCGAAGATGCACAAGCCGAGCGAGTCGGCGGCGGCACACATCACCTGCATATCGACGCTGAGCTCGACCAGGTGGTCGAGATCCTTGTCGAAACACTCGTAGGTCGGCAGGTTGCCGGCCGTGTGGTCCGCGCCCTGTGCGGTCATCATCATTGACAGGCCGGTGACTTCGATCACGCGCGGGTCGTAGGCACTGATCGCCTGGTTCTTGATTACCGGCACGCGCTTGACGCCGTAATGTTTGCCGACCGCACCGGTGCCCTGTGCCCAGAGTTTGCCGTCATCGCTGCCGCGGCGCAGGTCTTCGTCCATCACCTTGGCCATGAACTCGACATCACCGAATTCGGCGAGGCCGGCGTCCATCAACACAGCGATCATGGCGCCGGTCTCGATGGTGTCGATACCGAGGTCGTTCGCGATCCAGTTCACACGTGCGAGATCGTCCGGTTCGCGCAGGCCGCAGTTGGTGCCCATGAGACCAATGGTTTCATACTCGATGGGCGAGACGACTTCGTTGCCGTCTTCGTCCATGTAGACGTTGCTGCACTTGATCTGGCAGCCCGGCATGCAGGCGTGGGTGGTGATGCCGTTGCGTGAGAGGTTCTGTTCGCGCAGAAAATCGCCGCCCAGTTTGAAGGGGCCACCGTCGTCGGGTTCCTGTCGCCCCTTGGAGAAATTCTCGACCGGGATACCGCCAACCGTGTTGGTGAAGTCGCCGACCACGGCCGTGCCGATGTCGGCAAAGGTCTGGATCGCCGGCGTCTCGCCCAGCCATTTGTTGTATTGCTTGACCGCGCCAATCAGCTTCTTGCGGTCGGCAAAGGGCGGAAACTTGAGCCCTTCGCAGACAATGACCTTGACGCGTTTCGAGCCCATGACCGCGCCCACGCCACCGCGCGCCGCGAGCCGCGCAGGCCTCTGGTCGGTGTCGGAGAAGGCAATGCCGGAGAGCAAGCCGCCGTACTCACCGACCGGGCCGCAAATGGCCAGGCTCACTTTCTTGCCGTATTCGGCGTGCAGCTTCTCGGCGAGCTCGAAGTTGCCAAGCCCGAGGAAGGCACTGGCATCGTGAAACGACACCTCGCGTTCCTTGTTGATGTAAATCATCTGCCAGCTGTCACAGGCGCCGTGCAGCGTGAGCCCCGCGATCTCGATCTGGCCCATGTTGAAGGCGAATGTGCCGCCGGCGTTGGCTTCCTTGATACCGCCGGTGAGCGGGCTTTTGCAGCCGATACTCAAGCGGTTGGCATTGGAGAAGTTCGACCCGGCTAGTGGACCTGCAGAGAATATCAGCGGGTTGTCACCGGACATCGGATCACAGGTTGCGGCGTTCGCGTCGAGCAGGGTCTCGGCGATCAGGTGGCGACCGCAGTTGACCAGGTCGTCACCCGTGACCGTCCGCGAATCGACGCGGCGGGCGGAGAGATCGATGTCGAGGTAGTAGCGCATGGCAAAAATCCACTGTCGATTGACGGCACCCGGCGCGGGTCCCTGTTGATACCAGTATGCTAACGCTAGCAGCAGTTCGGGGTAGCAACAACCGCGACTGGCATGACCCTCAGGTTGCGCGTTCGACTTCGAGGCAGGCTTGCGCCGACACGCACTCCGAGACGAGCGCCTGAACCAGAGCGGCGGCTGGCATCGAGCGTGCGCGCTTGAAGCCAGTCCCGGCCCAGAGCGATTGCGCCTCGAGCTCGCCCTGCGCGCGCGCGGCAGCCCGCAGCGGGCCAGTCAAGGTGTTCTGGTGGGGAAACGGCAAAGTCTCGGCGTCGGCCATGTAGTCGGTAAAGCGGTTGCTGATGCCGCGAGCCAGGCGGCCCGAAAAGCCACGAGTGAACACGGTCTTGCGGTCGGCAAAACGCTGCACGGCGTCGCGGTAGAGCGCGGCGTGACCGGATTCGTCCGTGGTCAGGAAGGCGGTGCCGAACTGCCCACCGGCCGCGCCGAGCCGTTGGGCCGCGGCCAGGTCTTCGCCGTTCATCAAACCGCCCGCCGCAATCACCGGCACCGACACGCGCGCGGTGGCTTCGAGCACCAGCGCCAGCGTCCCGGCCGGGTGGGCATCGGCGGCTGGCGTGCGGGTGCCCCGGTGGCCACCGGCCTCGGCACCCTGGGCAACGATGAAATCAACGCCCGCCTCTTCGAGCAGCATCGCATCGTTGATCGAGGTCGCGGTGCAACCGATAGCGGCGCCACTGCGCCGCACCTGCTCCAGGCTGTCTGCGTCAGGGAGTCCGAAGTGGAAGGTCACCGCGTCCGGCCTCTCGGCACAGACTGCCGCGAGCTGGGCGTCGAAATCGGGGTGATGCGGGCCCTCGGGCACCGACCGCACGGGACTCACACTGAGACTGTCGACCAGCGGGCATTCTGCCAGCGCGCGCAATGCCGGCTCGGCGGCCGTCACGTCCTCAGCGGGTGGAAACACGAAGAGGTTCGCATTGAAGGGCACAGCTGCGATCGCCCGAAGCGACTCGATGTCCTGGTGGATGCGCTCCGGCGTGCTGTAGGCAAAGCCGAACGAGCCGAGCCCACCCGCCCCGCTAACGGCCGCCACCAGCGCCGGGGTGCAGACCCCGCCTGCC
>CALDHJ010000414.1 GCA_937941555.1 uncultured Granulosicoccaceae bacterium
CAAGGTCCAGTCTGGCGCTGCCCACGGAGGACACCGAGACAAACTGCTGCTGTGCGATCAGTGCCGCGGCAAGGGCGCTTGGGCTGATGCCGCGTTTCTGGAAGGTCACGATAGCGCAAGGGTGTTCACCCTGGTCGTGCACGGAGACACCGTCGAGGGCGGCGAGGCTACTGCGCAGTTGCGCGGCGAGGGATTGCACGCGGCCGGCAATGGCGTCGAGGCCGATGTCGAGCGCGTAGTCCACGGCCCGCGCCAGCCCCAGTTTGCCCGCGACGTAACACTCCCAGTTTTCGAAGCGGCGCGCACCGTCGGCGAGGGTGTATGCGTCGGCACTCTGCCAGGACGCACTGCGCAAATCGATGAAGGGCGGCTCGAGGGTGTCGAGGGCGCTGCGTCTGACGTAGAGGAAACCGGTGCCGCGCGGGCCGCGCAGAAACTTGCGGCCTGTGCCCGAGAGCGCATCACAGCCGATTGCGGCCACATCCAGCGGCATTTGGCCGGCCGACTGGCAGGCATCGAGCAGGTAGAAGAGTTCGTGCCGACGCGCGATCTTGCCAACCGCCTCTGCCGGGTTGACCAGCCCGCCCTGGGTTGGCACGTGGGTGATGGCGACCGCACGGGTGCGCGGCGTGATCATCGACTCGAGCGCCTGCAGGGCGATCTGCCCGAAATCATCCGACGGCACCACGTCGATGACGATGTCGCGGTGGGTCGCGCGTTGCAGCATCGCGAGGTAGTTCGAGACGTACTCTGAGCCGTGTGTGAGGACGCGGTCGCCGGGTTCCAGTGGCAGACCGTAGAACACCATGTCCCAGGCGCGGGTGGCGTTCTCGACGTAGGCGATTTCAGCGGGCGCGGCGTTGAGCAGGCGCGCGAAACTGCCGTAGAACCCATCCAGAGCGTCGGCGGCGTCGTCTTCCGCCTGGTAGCCGCCAACACGGTTTTCGGCTGCGAGGTGGGCGAGCACGGTGTCGAGTACCGGGCTTGGCATCAATGACGAGCCGGCACTGTTGAAGTGGATGCCGTCAGCGCAACCCGGTGTGTCCGCGCGCAGTGTGTTGAGATCGATCATGACGGTGTCCGGCTAGTGAGTTGGGTTCAGCGTAGAGCGCGTGGTGCGTAGTCGGTGTCCTCACCGGTGCCACGCTTGCGTGCGATGCGATGATTGTGGCCACGCAGCAGCTTGAGTTGGTAGAGGGTTTCCCAGAGCATTGACCAGCGTGGCCCGGCGTTCCAGGTGCGGTGGAAGAGTTGCTTGGTCAGGGCGAGTGCGTCGGGTGAGCGGTCGAGCAGGCGTGTTGTCCAGGCCGCTGCAAGCGCGGCGGGGTCGTCGCTGACTGCCGTCACCAGGCCGTGTTTCAGCGCGGTTACGCCGTCGATCGGGTCGGCTGTCATCGACAGCAACTTGGCCTGATCCATTGGCAGGCAGTCCGGGAAGGTCACCAGACCCGACATGTCCGGCACCAATCCCCATTTCGCCTCCATGATGGCAATCTGCGCATCCGGGTGGGCGATGCGGAAGTCCGCCGCCATGGCGATCTGCGCGCCGGCGCCGTAGCAATGCCCGTGGATCACCGCAATCACCGGAATCGGCAATTCGCGCCAGACCATGCAGCACCGTTGAAAGTGGTTGTCGCGGCGAAACACCTTCAGCAGGTAGCGTTTCATGCGCGACGGTTCCTTGCCCGCCGATTTGAAATCGAGGCCGGCGCAGAACGCGCGTCCCTCGCCTTGCAGTGTCACCACGCGCACGTCCGAGGCAGTGCGCACAATCTCCGCGGCCTCGATCAGGTCGTCGATCAGATCGAGGCTCACCGCGTTCAACTTGTCGGGCCGGTTCAGGCGCACGTGCGCGACGGTGCCGACCAGCTCGATGCGGACGCACTGGTTCTGAGGCTGCTTCATGGGGGCTCTCGCGGGCAGGGTACGGCGCAGTGTAGCAAGCGCGCGAGGGCGGAATCAGCTGCTCGGCGGCTGCAACGCGCGGTTGCGCGCGAGCACATCGAGCCCCTGTTGTTCGAGCCACCAAGGCAGGTCGATGATGACCCAGTTCTCGGCGAGCTTGTCGCCCTCGCGCCGGTACACGTCGACTACCTGCATCGACGCGTTGACGCGGCCGCCGGGCAGGCCGAGCCAGCCCCCGAGCGGCGTGTTGCTGAGGTTGGGCCAGCCGAAGAAACACGCAAACTTGCCCTCGGCGAAGCGGCAGACGTGGCCTTCGAATTTCTTGTCACCCAGTTGCGAGCGGAACGGCAGCTGGTGTTGCTGCTGATAGCGTTCGATGGTGTAGCTCGCGCCGATGCCGGCCGGGCCGTACCAGATCATGTCGTCGGTCCAGCTCTGCGCCAGCACCTCCGGCGGGCAGCCCATCGATCCGCTCTCGTTGAGTGCGCGCAGGTCTTCCACCATGCGCTCGAGCACAGCCAGTGTCTTGTCGGCCTCTGCCGGGTCCTGGGGCTCGACGCAGAGACCGTCGTGGCCGCGTGGGCCGGGGTAGGTGAAGTGCACCCCGGTTGCTGGCGGCAGCGGGTTCACACCCGCCTGTTCCATGAGCCCGATGAGGTCGATGAAGAGCCCGGTTTCAGCGATCCGGTCACCCTCGACGCGGGAGAACTCGGCGTAGCGCAGGGTTGCCATGCGGCCGGTCGGCGGAATGCCGAGAAACGGTGCATCGAAGAGGCCCATGAAATGGCCCATGCTCATCACCCAGATCTCGCCCGGCTCGCCGTAGACGTTCTCACCGGCAATGAAAATATCCTCGCGCCGCTGCAGGTGCGCGAGGCTACTGGCGAGTGGCAGCCAGAATGCCGCGCTCGCCGCCGCTGCATCGGCCTGCTCGCGAAACGTGTAACTGCCGCGCCAGCGGTAGCTGTCAGTGGTGTGGCTGAGGAGCGTGTCGCGCAGGGTATCGGGTGTGGCGGATTCCATCGCGGCGTTGTAGGCCTGCACGGTGCGTTTGGCGCGTTGAAGAGAGTCCATGGGGGCGGCGGTATCCGGTCGGGCGGTGTTCGGTATTGTTGCAGATATCAGGCAGTTCGCGCGCGCTGTACCTGAAGTGGCCCAACGCTTGTTCGCGAGACCGCTGGGGCGTCGTTGGCACTGGCGCTGCCCCAACCACAGCACCGGCGCGGTGAGTAGGTAATCCACCCACTGATGGCCCGATGACGGCAGCGCTACACTCTCGAGACGATGAGTCGGGAGCGGGTTGCCATGCGTTCAATCCTGTC
>CALDHJ010000415.1 GCA_937941555.1 uncultured Granulosicoccaceae bacterium
CTCGGGATCGGTTTTCCCCATGACGACGTAGATCTTGCACCGCGGGTCGGGCGCGCCGGTGCTCCACCATTTGCGCCCGTTGATGACATAGTCGGCTCCGTCCCGGACGATGCTGCAACGCACGTTGGTGGCATCCGATGAGGCGACGTCGGGCTCGGTCATGCAGAAAGCCGAGCGGATCTCGCCGTCGAACAGGGGTTCGAGCCACTGCGCCTTTTGTGCGTCCGTTCCGTATTTGAGCAGGACTTCCATATTGCCGGTATCCGGCGCGCTGCAGTTGAACACTTCTGGCCCGATGAGGCTGCGGCCCATGATTTCAGCGAGCGGGGCGTATTCGAGATTGGTCAATCGACCACCGAGGTTGCGGGGTCGCCACAAATTCCAGAGCCCGGCGTCGCGTGCCTTGACCTTGAGTTCCTCCATGATCGGCGGAATGCTCCATCGGTCCTCGGCGGTTTCGGTGTGCTCTCGGTAGTGGCGTTCCGCGGGGTAGACATGTTCGTCCATGAACGCCGTCAGCGTCGATTGCAAGTGTGTTGGCGATGAGGTCATGGTGGTCACGCTGTCAGGGCTGTCAGAGGGCTACAGGATACCGCAAGCAGCACGCGAGTCTGTCTGTCTGGTGCTACAGGGTCGTGATCAGTTCAGGCGTCGCAGGGTCTTCAAGGTGCGCGACACTGTTGTAGAGCAACAAGCGCGTCTCGCCGTTGGCGGTGAGGTGCAATGCACTGACGGCGGTATTGAAGAGTTGTGAATTGAATTTGTTCATCGCAGCGTCGGGCAGACCCAGTGCTATCGCCAGCAACAGCGAGATCGAGCCGGCAGAGCTGATCGCGAGCAGCGTGCCATCGTCCGTGGCCGCCAGGCGCCGACCCTTGAGCCAGTTTGCCAAGGCACTTCGATAGGTTGACCAGACCGGTTCCACGCCGTCGAGCTGATCGCATTGCCAGGCCGAGATGGCGTGTTCCATGAGGGCTTTGAAGCCGGCTTTGTCGTTTGCTTTGGTCCAGTGTGAGACGGCACTGTGATCCGGGTACTGTGCGGAGAACTGCGTGGCCAGTTGTTCGAACGGCAATTCATCGAGCGCCGGATCGTGCAAGACAGGTGCGGCCTCCGGGATCGCAGGAGAGAGCGCGTCCAGCGTGAGCTTCTGCCGTTGCAGTGTGCCGCACCACACTTCGTCCAATGCTAGTCCGCGCCTGGACCAGGCGTTGCCCAGTCGCTCCGCTTGCGTCCAGCCGAGCTCGGACAAGATGTCATATTGCCCGTCAGGCGCCCCGGCTTGACCGTGGCGAACCAGAAAAAGTGTCGTCATGACAGTCCCAGGTCCATGGCGTTGTCCGTGTGGTGATTGAGCGGATTCACTCTAGAAATTGGTGGCGTCTCGGCCACGTCGTTGTCGTGCGAGGACCGATAGCCTGAACCCATCGGATCCGATTGAAACCTCTTGGTGGTCCCGTTGTCAGTATATGGCTGCGCGGGTGGTGTACAGACCTCGACTCTCTAGGCACGGCAGGGTGGTGGGGCCTATGCCATAATGGCGGATTATCCCGAAACAGGCTGAAACCATGGACTTTTTCATCTCGAACGCGTGGGCAGAAGGGGCAGCACCGGCCGGTGGCGGACTTGTCAGTCTGGCCTTCCCCATCCTGATCCTGGTGGTCTTCTACTTTCTCCTTATCCGACCCCAACAGAAACGGGTGAAGGAACACAAAGAGATGGTTGAGGGCATCAAGAAGGGCGACGAAATCGTCACGGCAGGTGGCCTTGGTGGCACCGTGACTGCAGTGGGTGACGCCTTCGTGACAGTGAAAGTGGCGGAGAACACCGAAGTTCGTGTGCAAAAGCAGTCGGTTGCCAGTCTCTTGCCGAAAGGTTCTCTCAAAAACGCATAACCGGCGAGTACGGCGCCCTCTATGAACCAATATCCCCTCTGGAAAAACCTGCTCGTGCTGGTCGTTGTCGTCTCGGCAATCGTGCTCGCGCTACCGAACCTCTTTGGCAATGTGCCGGCTGTGATGGTGAGCCCTGCTGTCGGTGAAGCGACCACGGAGTGGCTTGAGGAATCGCTCGAGACGGTTCGCGCCGCAGGGATCGACCAGGTCGATGGCAAGCTGGTCGCAGGAAAGGCGCAGCTACGCTTTGCCGAACTGGACGACCAGACTCTGGCTCGCGACGCCCTGGGTCGAGCCTTCGGCAACCGGGCGGTCATAGCGCCCAATCTGGTGTCGAGTTCACCCGATTGGCTCACGCTCACCGACCCGATGTACCTCGGGCTCGACCTGCGTGGCGGCGTGCACTTCCTGATGCAGGTGGATATGGATGCGGCGATCGAGAAAGCCTACGCCACGCTCGAACAGGATGTGCGGGTGCTGCTGCGGGATGAGCGCATCCGCTTTCGTTCGGTGAGCCGTGAGTCTGATCAGGTCACGGTTGTGCTGCGCAACGCCGAGGACCGCGACAGCGCGGTTGCTGAAATACGCCGCCAACACCCGCAAATCGAGTTGACCGAGCCGGGCGACAGCGCCGACACCTTTTCGCTTGGGTTCACCGAGCTTGCTCTAGAAGAAGAGAGAACGTCGGCGCTGGAGAAAAATATCTCCACGCTGCGCAACCGGGTCAACCAGCTCGGTGTTGCGGAACCTGTGATTCAACGCCAGGGCGACGACCGGATCGTGGTGCAGCTGCCGGGGGTTCAGGACACGACCCAGGCGAAGATCGTTCTCGGTGCAACCGCAACGCTGGAGTACCGACTGGTGTACGGCGACGCGGCAGACTGGCTCGCGGCGGAAGAGAGCGGCCGCATCCCCGCAGCTGCCAAGCTCTATCAGCAGCGCGACGGGCACGGCGCGATCCTGCTCAACCGACGGGTGATAGTCTCCGGAGATGAGATCAAGAGCGCCTCCTCCGGCATCGACTCGCAGTCCGGATCGCCCGCGGTGTTCGTCAACCTCAATGGCACCGGGGCCAATCGCATGCAGCGGGTCACCGCCGAGAATGTCGGTGAACCCATGGCTGTTGTGTACAAGGAGTCCAACTACGATCGCATCGTAGAGGACGACGGCACCATCCGCCACGAACCGCGCATCTCGGAAGAGGTGATCAACGTCGCGACCATTCAGGATGTGTTGTCCCACCGATTTCAGACCACAGGGCTCGCGAGCGACGAAGCACGGCATCTGTCGCTTCTGATCAGTGCCGGTTCGCTGAGCGCGCCGGTTTACATCATCGAAGAGCGCACGGTTGGTCCGAGCCTCGGCAAGGAGAACATTGCCCGTGGTTTCACGGCCTGTATTGTCGGGCTGCTGCTGGTGATGGGTTTCATGCTCTGGTACTACCGTTTCTTCGGTTTGCTCGCCAACCTCGCGCTCGCCGTGAACATTGTCATGGTCGTCGCGGTGCTGTCGTTGATTCAAGCCACGCTGACGTTGCCGGGCATCGCAGGTGTGGTGCTCACCGTGGGCATGGCGGTTGATGCGAACGTCCTGATATTCGAACGTATCCGTGAGGAGCTTCGGCGCGGCTCGCCCGTACAGCAGGCCATTCATGCAGGCTACGACCGCGCGGTCGGCACGATCGCCGATGCCAACATCACGACTCTGATCGCGGCGCTTGTGCTGTTTGCGTTCGGCACAGGTGCGATTCAGGGGTTTGCGGTGACCCTTTCAATCGGCATTGCCACGTCCATGTTCACAGCCATCATCGGCACGCGGGCCCTCGTCAACCTGCGATACGGCGGCCGCCGTGTGAAGACGATTGCGATTTAGGAATGACTGTGAACAACATTGACACCATACGTTTTGACTTCCTTCGCTGGGTTCGCCATGCCGCCATCCTGTCCTGCGTGGCCATCGTGGTGTCGATTGGTCTGCTCGCGACACGCGGCCTGAACTTCGGGCTGGATTTCACGGGCGGGTTTCTGATCGAGGTGGGGTACGACCAACCGGCTGACCTCGACAACCTGCGGGGGGCACTTGGACGCGGCGGTTTCGAGGACGCCCAGGTCCAGCACTTCGGCAGTGCAACCGAGGTACTGGTTCGACTCGCCCCACCGGAAGATGAGGGAACAGCGGACGTGTCGAGCGATGTGCTCGACGCTCTGTCACTCGCCGGCGGCGACCCGACAATGAAACGCGTCGAGTTCGTAGGACCCCAGATCGGTGATGAGCTCCGGGATCAAGGTGGACTTGCCGTCATATATGCCTTGGCCGGCATTCTCATCTACGTCTGGCTTCGCTTCGAGTGGAAGTTTGCCGCGGGCTCGATCCTCGCGTTGACGCACGATGTGTGTCTCGTGCTCGGCGCCTGTGCGCTGTTTCAGGTTGATTTCGATCTGTCTGTGCTGGCAGCCGTGCTCGCGGTAATCGGCTACTCGCTCAACGACACCATCGTGGTGTTCGACCGCATTCGAGAGAATTTCCGCCGGCGGGGATCCGGTGAGACGGTTGAGGTCATGAATATCTCGATCAACCAGACTCTGACACGGACATTGATCACCTCGGGTACAACGTTGCTCGCGTTGTTTGCACTCTTCTTTTTCGGGGGGGAGGTGCTCCGCGCCTTCAGTTTTGCCTTGATCATCGGTGTCGTCGTAGGCACCTACTCATCGATCTATGTCGCGTCAGGCTCGGCGTTGCTGATGGGCCTGCAACGTCAGGACCTGATGCCGGTCAAGAAAGAGGGCGCCGATATGGAAGAAATTCTGCCGTAATTGAGGCTTTCTGAGCGCAACTGGAGCGGGCCGGCGGCGTAGTGCGTGAAATGCCGATGGCGCAATGACCGAGTGCCATCGGTCGTGTCGAAGCGGCTGACCGGTAACAGCAGCGCCCATATTGAGCGAATTCTCGTGAAATTGTGTCAATTAGCGCGTGGCTGCCCTGGTGTCCCGGCGCACGACTGGCCGGTAGCCGGGCCCGGATGCT
>CALDHJ010000416.1 GCA_937941555.1 uncultured Granulosicoccaceae bacterium
AGCCCGCGGGCCTGATGGCCCCGTTGCAACCCGTGGTGGCGTGAGCTCGCCGCTTGCAAGCCCTGTGTTTGCGCGGCTGTTTGCGGCGCAGGTGTTGTCTCTCGGGGCCAATGGGTTGGTCGTTGCTGGCCTCGCGTTAACGGCCTTCAGCTTGCGCCCGGACGCCGCAGGCACACTGCTCGCGACCGCCCTGATCGCCAAGATGGTGGTCTACGTCACGATCGCGCCGGTAGTCGGCGCGCTGATTGACAAATTGCCACGACGGGGCTGGTTGGTCGCGCTTGATCTCGCGCGCGCCGCGCTCTTGTTGGTGTTGATGCACGCAGCCGACGACATGGCCTTCGTGCTCGCCTGTGCCGGCTTCTATGTTTTTTCGGCCGCTTTCACGCCGATCTACCAGGCTGCAATCCCGGACCTGCTCGACGACGCGCAGTATGTGCGCGCGCTCAGTTGGTCGCGGCTCGCGCAGGAGCTCGAGGGGCTGGTCGGGCCGTTGCTCGCGGCATCGTTGTTGTTGGTGGTCGCGCACGACACCTTGTTTGCGCTCGCCTCCGTGCTGCTGGCCGCATCGGCCTGTCTGGTGTGGCTGAGCGCGGTGCCCGACGCCGCGCCGAGCGAGCGCGCGCGCGGGGTCTGGCACAACCTGGCCTACGGCTTCAGGGTCTACACGCGAACGCCACGCCTGCGGGCGTTGTTGGCGTTGCACGCGGTAGTGTCGTTCAGCGGTGCGTTGGTGATCGTCAACACCGTCGTACTGGTGCGCCAGCACTTCGGTCTCGCCGCGCATTGGGTACCGCTGACCGCGGGTTCGGCAGGCGTCGCCGCCGTCATTGCGGCCTGGGCGGTGCCCGGGCTGTTGCGGCGGGTGTCCACCCGCACGCTGATGCTCAGCGGCGCGCTGGTGTCGATGGTCGGTCTGGCACTCGGGGCCCTGTTCGCCGGGCACGGTGCCGTGCTGGTGGTGTGGGCGTTGATTGGGGCGGGCAGTGCGCTGGTGCTGGCGCCGTCCGGCCGGGTGATTATCGGTTCATGCAATGCGGCCGATCGCAGCGTGCTCTTTGCGACCAACTTTTCGAGTTCGCACGCGATCTGGTTGCTCGCCTACGCGCTCGCCGGCTGGGTCAGTGTGAGCTTGCCGGTCGTAGCGTGGTTCTGGGTGCACGCGGCGCTGGTGGGGTTGAGTGCCCTGTTGGCGATGCGTCTGTGGCCGAAGCGCGATATCGATGCCTTGCGGCATCGACACGACGCCGTCGACCACGAACACCTCCACACCCACGACGCACACCATCAACATGCGCATGAAGGCTGGGAGGGCCCGGAGCCCCACCGCCACCCGCACCACCACGACGCGGTCGAGCATGAACACCCCTTCGTGATCGACGAGCACCACCGCCACTGGCCTCGGTAGTGGGCGGAAACCCCGGCAGAGAAGGTGGCGCACAACCTGCACCTCGAGTCGGACAACACACGATTACGGACCGGGCATGGGATTTCTGACAGGTGTGTTCAAGCGCCTTGGCGGGGCCGTTGGCGGCGTGCTGTGCGGCCTTGCGGCACTCGCATCACTGTCGTGTTGCGGTCACCTGATCGGGCTCGCCGATCAGAGTGGATCGCGTTGGGCGCTGGTCTTTGGCGGCTTTGTACTCTGGGGTCTGTTGCAGCCGCGACGCTTTCTGATCGTCGTGTATCCGGTATTGATGTTGATAGACGTGTCGGGATCCAGTGTCGGTTGGAGCGGCGGCTGGCGCAGTGTACTGATTGGTGGCTGCATGCTTGTTGGTGCGGCCCTGCTCGCCTTCGGGTGGTTTCTGCAACACAGCGCACTCGGGCAGGCGGGCACGATCTTCTTCTGGCTGCCGTTTGCAGCCCAGTTTCTCTCGCGCCAACCGCATACGGCAGCCGCATCCTGAGCCTACCCGCGTAGGTTCAACTACCGGCACACTCCAGTCGTCGTCCCCGTTCAGCTATCCTTAGGCCACTGAATTGCCACCGGATGGGTAGCTGACAATGGCCGCCAAGATTGCTGTCTCCAAACCGCTTGTTGTGCTCCACGGCGACGAAATGGCGCAGATTGCCTTCGATCGCATACTCGAGCAGTTTGTGCACAGCCGGCTCGACATCGAACTGGTCGAAATCGACCTTACCGCCGAGAACCGCTTGCTGACCAACGGTCAGGCGGTGACAGACGCCATCGATGCGCTCAAGACGCACGGCGTCGGCATCAAGAACGCCGGCATGACGGTCAACCGCAGTCAGTTGGACGACCTGCTGGCCAAGCACCCGCACATCGTTGAAGACGATTTGCACCGTCTCGCCACCAAGTCACCCAACGGCGCGATCCGCAAGGGCATCGGCGGCAACATCACTCGCGAAGACATCCAGTTTCGCAATATCGAACTCATGCAGCCCGGTTGGGCGGGGCGCGATATCGAAGTCTTCACGATGGACGTCGGCGGCATCAAGCACAGCGCCAACGCGCTCTCCAATGCGACCGGTGTGGTCAAGCTGATGTTCGTTGGCAGCAGCGGCGACCCCGAAGAGCTGCACCGGCGTTTCATCAACAAGGGTGACCCGTGGTTGCTCGCCACCAACGACATGGCTGACGTCGTCGACTGGGCGCACACCTTTTTCCAGCGTGCGCTTGACGAGAAACGCGATGCCTACCTTGGCCTCAAGGACACCGTGATCCCGGGCTATGACGGGGTCATGCGCGAATGCATCGAGGGCATCTACGAGGCCGACTACAAAGCCCGGTTCGAAGCGGCGGGCGTTGCCTACCACTACGAACTCATCGATGCGCAGGCCGCGCGCATTGTCGCCAACCCGCCCGAGCGGGCGCTCTGGGGTGTGCCCGACAACACCAGCGGCCGCAAGCTGCTCAAACTCGTCGAAGAGCTCAAACTCCATGGCATTCCCAAACGCGAGGCCCATGTGTCGATATCGCGCATGAGTGCCGGCGGCGGTGATCAGTACGGAAGCTACAACGCCGCGATGCCTGAAGACGGGATTCTCAAGGTCATGCTCGACGGCCGCGAGGTGCACGCGCGTCATGTCAACGCGGGAGACCCGACGCTCTTCATGAGCAACGACCGCGAGGCGATCAAGGACTGGGTGTTGCAGGTCTTCCGCGATGCCTCGCGGAAAAACAAGGAAGTCTATTTCGGTCTCAAACGCGAATACATGGAATACGATGACGTCTTCAGCAACGTCATTGCCCAGGTGCGCACCGAGCTCGCCCAGCTCGACACGCCACCGCCGTCGTTCATGATCATGCGGCCATCCAGCCAGCTCAAGAAGATGATCACCGACCCGCCGCGCAACGCGCTCTACCCGGCGCAGAACCTCGACGGCGACATTTTCTCTGATATCTCGGCGGCGCTCGGGGGCAGTCTTGCAACGGCGAGCTCGATCATCGAGAGCAAGGACGGCACCATGCTGTTCGAAGCGCCGCACGGCACGGCGCACGACCTCTATATCAAGTACCTCGAGTCCGATGGCAAGGAGGCGTTGTTCAATTCGTCGGCGCTGCTCTATGCGCTCGCCAACGCACTTGAAACGCTTTCTCAGCGCGAGGAAAACGCCGAACTCGGTGAATACGCGGTCTCACTCAAGCGAGCACTGATCGACACGGTGGACGCGGGCATCATCACCGGTGACCTCAAGGGCAAGACGAGTGACCCGGACAACGAGACGTTGGTCGACATGTTCGGGTTTCTCGATGCAGTCGAGTCCCGTCTCGGGTGAGGCGGGATGATGGTGGTTGGTCTGAACCCGTGGTGGCGCGTCCATGAGTGACCGTGCCGAAATCACCCAGCGGCTCGCGGCGCGGGTGCGCGAGGAACGCACAGCCAAGGGTCTGAGCCTGGATGCGCTCTCGAAGTTGTCGGGGGTATCGCGTTCGATGCTGAGTCAGATCGAGCGCGGCGAATCCAGCCCGACGGTTGCGAGCCTGTGGAATCTCACGCGCGCCTTGAACGTGGATTTCTCGCGCTTGCTCGACGAGGAGGCGGCGGAGCAGGCCGCCATCCGCGAGCACCTGCGCGCAGGCCAGGTCCCGGTTATCCGCGACCGCAGCGCGGGGTGCGATATCCGCATCCTCAGCAGCCCTGACGAGGTCGGGCAGACCGAGGTCTACGACATTGACTTCAATGCCGGTGCAGCGCTCGAGAGCGCCCCGCACAAAACCGGCTGCACTGAGCATCTGACGGTCATCTCGGGGTCTGTCGAGGTGCAGTCGAGTGGGGAGCAGGCGGTTGCCGACGCTGGCGACACAGTGCGCTACGCCGCGGATGTCGACCACGCCATCCGGGCGGAGCACGCGGCGCGCGTGATCCTGGTAGTCAAGAACCCCTGACGCTGTGCTTGGCCGGCCACGGCAAACCCGAAGTGATACCGGTTTTAACGCTCCGACTGCGGTGTACTAGACCGCATGATCGGCGACACGGGCTGTGGTCTGAATCCGTAATGTTGTCCAGAATCCAATATCCTGTACATATCCGCTAAACAGGAATAAAATCCGCCAATACGGATAACAGTGGATGTACCCCATGTCATCAGGGTTTCTCGGCCATTTGCGCAACACCCTCGACGCCATCGAGGCCGACGGCCTGACCAAACGCGAGCGCACGATCGACTCGCCCCAGTCACACCGCATCACGGTC